>QNFP01000110.1 GCA_003645535.1 Gammaproteobacteria bacterium
ACTATATCTCTTTGGAAGTCAGGCTGTATATCCAATTGTTTGGACTTATAAAGCCGCACAAGATCGGCACAAGATCGAAGTTCATTAAAAGCCACAATATCCGACGGCGGCGTCTCGCTAAAATCATCTTCATCAGCAAGGGCTTCCTCCACAGACTCAAGCTCTTCATCTAATTCCGTTCTTTTTACCATGATCTATTGACCTTATATATTGTCTAAAAAAGAAGATATATTACGCATGAAAAGAAAAAAGAAAGAAAAAAGTGGGTCAGGTCTTTCCATGCCACATATATATCCAGGGCTCTATACGGGACGGGACTTCAATTTATGATGTTTAACATTCTCACAAAATTTCCCACCCTCCCTATTTTGGCAAACCCGCATACCTTGGATTTGCGATCCCCACTTTATCAATCAACGTGCGACGGGTATGAGCAATCACGGCTTCGCGTTGTTGGTCCAGTTCGCCAGAACGGATTTTCACGCAAAACTCGGCGTTTAAGTCATCGAGCGAAGCCTGAATATCGTCTTTATCGCTTTCTCTAGCCAATAGGTTTTGCAAACCTTCCAGCTCAGCTTTGTCTGCCGCACCACCCTGGGCCAATTCACGCTGGACTATGCTCAGCATATTGGCAGCAACACGACATTTGTAAATACTCGCCCCAGATAATTGTGGCAATACATCTTTACGTAAAAAACCTTCGACACCGGCCAGTAATTCTTCGGCACTTGCTCTGTCCTGGGGCATTTGTAACTCCTCTATGAACTTTCTTCAATGAGTTTGAGTAAATCAATTTCATTTTCACAGGCGCGGCGGCCAATGGCCAGGTGCTCGAAGGAATCAACGAGACCAGAAATAGGTTTGTAGGCCTGGAACATACAGATAATGCCCCACTTTAAAGTGCCCAGCACTTCCCAGTAGTGAATCACTTTTGGGTCGACCTTACGGCCACCGGCATTTTCATAACCGGCGAACAGGTCAACCCGTTGGCCAAAACCTCCGACCGGATTTTGATGCTGACCAAAACGCCATGCGCGTACGCAAAGCCAACCCAGGTCTTCCATTCCATCGCCAACGTGGGCAATTTCCCAGTCGAGTACGGCGCGGATACCCTCGGGGCCGACCACGAAATTGCCGTTGCGGAAATCCCCATGAACCAGACCAGCAGGCGCATCTTTGGGCATGTTTTGTTGCAGCCAGCGAAAGGTGAGTTCAAAAGCCGGGTGATATTCAGGGCGGGCAACGGCGGTTTCATCGCGATAAAAATCGCTAACGCCATCCATCAGCTCGCGGTAATAAGCCAGTAACTCCTGCACCTGCATTTGTACTAACCCGCTGGGCAAAGCAGCTGCATCTACCGCGTGCAAACCGGCGAGTATCTCACCGCATTGATAAGCCATGGTTTTACGAGCATCAGCGTAAGCATCGTCCCGCAAAATTCGTGGTGCCAGCACTTCGCCTTCGATACGATCCATCACGTAGCAGTCGCCCAGAGCGTGATCTTTGGGTATAGCGAAATGGACTTTGGCCACCAGACCACCAGCTTCATAAACGGCCCGTTGTAATTGCGCTTCTGTGGTGCGATCCAGGGAATAGGTAGTCTTCCCGCCCCGCCAGCCCTCTTCACCGGTGCTACCAGTATTGCCGGGGTCGCGACGAAGAATTAGGCCAAGCCTATTGCCTTCTGGCTGCAGCACATCGAAAGACCAGGTTTCGCGGGAGGCACCGCCGGACATTTTCTCGACGTTTTCAACCTTAGCACCGGGGAAATGCTGGCTGGCTTCTTCGGCGAGCAATGCTGCCACCTGGGCATCATCTAGCATTTGATTAGCTACTTGATCATCATTCATGACGGCTTGCCCATTAAAGTTCTCCTCATGAAGCTCTTAACGAAGCTGTCTATGAAACCCTTCATGAAGCCGCTCATGAAGTGATGCCCACAGGTTTGCCATCAACAATTTGATCAAGGTATTCAGACAGGCCGTAACCGACCATGCCATTACATTTATATTCGGTCATGCCCTCGGTAATGCGGGTCATTAATTCTGTGCCGTCTTCGAGGCTGCGACGGTTGCGCAGTGGGATGAGCGACATCACCCTGCCTTCGATTTCATACTCGGCATGTTCTGTTTTCGCCCAGGCCTTGAGCGAGGTCTGGTAATAATTTTCATCCCACTCGGATTCTATTTTTGCATCGATAATCAGGTCATAACGGCCTTTATTCAAGACCATGCCACCAACCACTTTAGAGCCATCGGCCAGGGTCTTATTCAGACACATAATGGCGAAATCTTCGCTGAAGTTCATGGGCAACCAGCGGTAGAAATGCACGTTCTGCCAGTAGCGCGGCCCCCAACTGTGATCCCGCAAACCGAGACCGCTGATGGTGTAGGTTTGGTCGCCAATGACGAAGGTGCCGCTACCGGCGATATGCTGCTCGTAATGGCCCACGTACAAACCGGTGTTGGGGTTATCGAGCCAGGGCGAGCCATCGGCCAGTACTGGTTCGCCACCGTACATGGGCGACACACCGCGATAGCTTAACTCCACTGTGCAGGGCAATTTCGGATTGTTTTTAAAGGCCTTGCTGGGATTAATCATCTCGTGGGGATTCTTCAGCACCAGCACTTCGCCACTGTATTTTACGCTCAGGGCTTTGTAGGGCTCATCGACGATAAACTCCATGCCACCAGCTTTAAACGCATCGTTATTGCTGATGTTTGCCCGCTGAAACATAAAGGCGACAGAACCGTCGGGGAGATAAATGCAGGTAGTCATTTCTGCATAACCCTCGTTGGCACGGTTGCCGATACGAAACCAGCCTCCTATCTGCCCCTGGGGGTCATAGACATTAAAGTACATGCTCTCGTTATAGTTTTCTTCCGGCCCCAGGGGATGCATATATTCATCCTGGGGGTCGAGTTTAAGATATGCGCCTTCAGGTAACTTCATTGCTACTTCTCCTGATGTGAATTAATTCGGTCGTCGTGTTGCTCAGGCGTAACGACCACCCATAGCCACATCTGGTGGGAATATCTTGTTGATGGCATCCAGCTCAGTGGCACTGAGAGTGATATCTACAGCGCCTGCATTACTATCGAGATTAGCAACGCGTCGGGTGCCGGGGATGGGAATAATTTGATCGCCCTGGGCCAGCAACCAGCCCAGTACCAATTGAGACGGAGAACAGCCTTTATCCGAGGCCATTGCTTTAATTTCCTCGGTGAGCTTTAAGTTGTGCTCGATATTGCCGGGCTGAAAACGCGGGTTGGTTTTACGGAAATCCTTATCGCCCATTTCATCGGTATCGGAAATGGTGCCGGTCAAAAAGCCTCTGCCTAATGGGCTATAAGGGACAAAAGCGATATTCAGCTCCGTACATACACCCAGCACTTCTGCCTCAGGATCACGAGTCCACAGGGAATATTCGCTTTGCAGGGCCGCAATAGGATGAACTTCGCTGGCACGACGAATTAATGCTGGATCAGCCGAGGCCTCAGACAAACCCAGGAAGCGCACTTTGCCCTCGGTAACTAATTCGGCCATGGCGCCCACGGTTTCTTCAATAGGTGTATTCGGATCAACACGATGCTGATAATAAAGGTCGATGCAATCAATACCCAGGCGCTTTAGGCTGGCCTCACAGGCGGATTTTACATACTCAGGACGGCCATCCACTTTTATTTCCAGGCCACCTTCGGGCTTTAACTTCGCCCCGGCAATACCAAACTTGGTGGCGATAAATGCCTGGTCACGGCGATCGGCAATAGCGCGGCCAATCAAGGTTTCATTGTGACCCTTGCCGTAAACGTCCGAGGTATCGAGAAAATTCAGCCCGATAGCCAACGTGTGGTGCAGGGTCGCAATGGATTCATCCTCATCCGCCGGGCCATAAAAATCTGACATACCCATACAGCCCAGACCAATAGCCGATACCTGCGCACCGCTACTGCCTAATGTTCGATATTTCATGAATCACCCCACGTGTTAATTATCCCTAAAACTATTACCTGCAAAACAACTGCCCACAAAGCTGCTATCTGTAGAGCTGTTATCTGCAAATCTCTTGTCAACAACTAAAGCCGGGCCGCAACACCACCAGGTGCTACGAGCCGGTTCGAGCCGTGCTTAACTACAAATCAATACCACCCTGCTGATCAACGTTTTTCAAAGCTTCACATTGATCAGCCCAGTCATAACCACCGAGTATCCGGTCAAAGCGTCCCTGGATCAGGCTACGCAGGCCTGGATCGGTGAAGATGTAAGGTTGGTCATCAACAATAGCCTCCAATACTTGCTCACCGACGATGTCCGGGTTCAAACCTTTTTTCAGCATCTCCATCATCTGCTCGGATTTCTTATCAGTGGCACCGCCATAGTCATCACCGCGATTACGTGCTGATGTTCCCAGGTTAGTGGCAACCACACCGGGGCAAAGTACCGACACGCCGATATTATCCTTTTGATGTTCCGCCATCGCTGTCTCAGACATGGCTACGACGGCGTATTTTGATGCGTTGTAGGCGCTGAGATCCCTGAAGGAGAACATACCTGCCATAGAGGCGGTATTCACCACATGGCCGCCCTCACCGTGAGATTCTATCAGCGGCATAAAGGCCTGCAGGCCCCAAACCACGCCCCACATATTCACATCGATAGTCCAGCGCCAGTTCTTTTCGCTGGTACTCTCAGCGCTGCCGCTGGCGCCCACACCAGCATTGTTCACACAGACGTGGACTTTTCCGAAAGCGGCTATGGTTGCATCAGCCGCTGCAAAAACCGAATCGCGATCAGTGACATCGACCACCACACCTTCTACCTCGCGGCCCTGGCCTTTTAATTCAGCGACGGCAGAATCTAAAGGGTCCTTCTGAATATCACCGAGCATGACTTTCATGCCTGCGGCAGAAAATGCCCGCGCCATACCCAGCCCCATGCCGCTTGCGGCACCGGTAATAAAAGCGACTTTACCTGCTACATCTTTCATTGATTTTCTCCTCATTTTAGTCATTCAGTTCGACAGACAACTGGATCCCGACTCCGAAAAAAACAGGAACCTGTTTGCCTGATAGTTTTATAAAACTGTGTATAGTTAGTTTGCTCGGTAAATATATATCATCGCGTGCCCGGCTGGATAGTGAAAGTTGGCTGGGTAGTTAAAACAGACAAAATATCGCGCAGTCAGAATAACTATAAGGATAAGGCAATGATCAAAGAACCCGAATTCCAGTACATTCAGACTAACGGTGTCACCCTGCGCACCGTGGTCAAAGGCGAAGGCCCCCTGGTCATCCTGCTGCATGGCTTTCCCGAGTTCTGGCATTTATGGCGGCATCAGATCGACCCCATCGTCGAGGCTGGCTATAAGGTCGCGGTGCCCGATCAGCGTGGGTATGCTGGCAGCGACGCGCCGGAAGCTATCGAAGATTACGATATTGTTCATCTCACTGGCGATGTCGTCGGTATTGCCGACGCCCTGGGTTACGAGCAATTTATCGTCATTGGTCAGGATATGGGTTGTATGGTCGCCTGGCATACAGCGCTGTTATATCCAGAAAGAGTCAGCGCGGTCATGGGTTTATCGGTGCCTTACTGGGGTCGCCCTGAAGTACCGGACACAATAGTTAATCCCCCTGGACTGGAAGGTAAATACTGGTATATCCGAAAATTCCAGCAGCCGGGTGCCGAGTTCGGTATGGACGCCTCTCCCGAGGCCATGCTCCGTATGACTTACTACATTATTTCCGCCGATAGTCCTCCAGGATCATGGATGTCCCAGGTCGGCTATCCCGCTGATGCCTCTATGGCGGATATCTTTAAGGTGCCCGCTGAATTACCCCAGTGGTTGACTAAGGAAGACCTGGATTACCACGTCGCGCAATTTAAGGGTAATGGTTTTCGTGGCGGCGTAAACTGGTATCGCAATTTAGAGCGCAACTGGGCGCTAACTCCACATCTGGAAAATGCCAAAATCACCCAACCGGCACATTTTATCGCCGGTGCCGAAGATGATGTGCTGCTCTACGTGCCCAACTGGGCAGAAATCATGCCGACCCACTTTGAGGATCTGCGACGCACTAAATTAATAGAGGGTGCGGGTCATTGGTTGATGCTTGAAAAGCCCGACGAAACAACAGATGAAATATTGTTGTTTTTAAAAGACCTTAGATAAAGCTAGCGACCTCATCTGATGGCAACATCAGGCCCAAAACGGGGAGGAGGTTTTAAACGCTCTTGACTGGACTAACCTGGTCGATAAAAACACCGACAAGAACATTGTTTTCTTTACGTGAAAGCAGGTCAGTTTTGATGCACTAAAAAAGCTGGCCATGTGCCAGCGTTTTTAATTCATCATCTATTGACTTGCCTATTTTTGTGACTTGCTTATTTTTGTGACTGCCTATTTTTGAAAAACGAACGTTTTATTTGTTAATGACCTGGCTACCTCACGGCAGAGACAAGCTGCTTATTTTACAGGCCGAAACGGCGGCTCCCGGTCTTGCTCAGGCATTTTTGCAAAAACAGCCTTTAACAAATATTTCGGCTTGAGCAAAGATTCCGGCGGCTCCACCAAACTAAGGGCCTTGACAAAAGCCACGCTAAACTCTTCATCGGTACCGGACAAGGCAAAAAACTTACGGTTTAGCCATTTGAGCAAACCGTAGCCCTTGGGCCGTTCACCGCGAGTTTGTGGATAGCGTAAATCTTCCACGGTAGTGCCATCCCAGGCGGCATCAATAAATTTTGCCGCGCCCTTAAAAAACGGCTGGGCCACCTTATCTAAACGACCATTGCCTAAACTGCCATTGTCTAAACCACTGTTGTCTAAACCGTTGCCTTGAAGGCACTGCTTTAGACAAGCATCCAGATGTTCAGCCTCTTTAGCCGCCACTGTAATACCCTGGCCGTAAATCGGGTTGAAGCTACACATCACATCGCCCAGCACAACGAGTCTTTGGGGGAAATGTTGCAAACGCTCGTAGTGACGGCGTAAATAGGAGGCAAAGCGATATTCTCTTGCCTCACCGATGGGTTGGAGATCTTTTATTTCATCATAAACACTGCTGAAGGGCAGTGCTTTCATATAAGCGAGAAAACCCGGCCAATCTGTCGGTGCATAATCCTTATGGAAACCCGACGCGAGGACTAAATAACGACCACCCTCTTTATAAAAAATAGCGCCAGCACGAGTATCCTTAGGGATGTCCTTCTGATTGACAACCAGTATGCTCCAGTCACGCTGGTTATTCGGCGGCTCGGCCACCTCGAAGGTGACATAACCCACATCAACACCAATATTACTGCGTTCCGGGGGAGTAAAACCCATAGCCTCAATCCAGCTAGAAGCTTTGGAATTACGACCACTAACATCAGCAACAAAATCTGCCGCAACGGTCTCTCCGCTTTGCTCCAGGATGACCCCGGTCACAGCTATGTTCGAGTCGTTGCTGGTAGGGCCTGCCCCGCGAGCGTCGCGAGTGCTGTGGGTGTAGCCGCTAACAGGTGTCGCAACGCGCAACTCAACATTGGCAATTGCCACCGTGTGTTTGCGCACCACAGCTTCCAGAAGCGGACGCGACATCACATAGGTCCCCATGCCACTCTCAATGCGAGGGCTCCAGCGCGCGCCAACAAGGCCCCGCCAGTTCAGCATCGGGTCGCCATATTCGGCGCCCGCCGCTACCAGGTCATCGTGGAAATCAGGAAAATACTTGCGCAGCACATCAGCACCACCCGCCATTAAGCCATGAGCATGGGCCCCCTGCGGCACACCCTTGCGCGGCACGGCCTCTTCCGGTGGGGTATCGGCCTCAAAAATAGTTACGCGCTCGAAATAATCGGATAACACCCGTGCGGTTAGTAACCCGGCCATGCTGCCGCCGATGACGATCGCATGCTCGCCCAAAACCCCTTGTTTTTGTGACACTTTATTCTCAGACATATCGACGTGCTCCCTGAATTTTTTGTTTTTGTTAGTTACTCTTTTTTTATATTATGGCAATTATTTTTTTACGTGAAAACAGGTAAGTTCTGATGCACTAAAAAAGCTGGTCATGTGCCAGCTTTTTATTCGCTTCGATTGATCGGTTTGCTTATTTTCGGGTTACCGAAGACTTGATTACTTAAGAACCTAATCCCCAACAGCAACGGCATCAATAATCTACTTAATCTACAGGCCGAAACGGCGGCTCCCTGTCTTGCTCAGGCATTTTGGCAAATAGCGCCTTGAACAAATATTTCGGCTTGAGCAGTGATTCCGGCGGTTCTACCAGGCCTAGAGTCTTCATAAAAGCCACTGAAAACTCTTCATCAACACCAGATAAAGCGAAGAATTTGCGGTTTAACCACTTGGCCAGGCCATAGGCTCTAGGTCGCTCACCACGCGTTTGCGGATAGCGAAAATCCTCAACAGTTATGGCGTCCCAGGCAGCATCAATATACTTTGCTGCGCCTTTAAAAAACGGTCTGGCAAGGTTACCCAGGCCACCGTTTTCCGAACATTGCCTAAGGCAAGTATCCAGATGATCAACCTCCTTGGCCGCTACCGTCATGCCCTGACCATAAACCGGATTAAGACTACACATTGCATCGCCCAAAACGATTAGTCCTGTGGGGAAATTCGTTAAGCGCTCGTAGTGGCGACGCAAATAGGATGTATAACGGTATTCCTTCGCCTCGCCACTTGGCTGGAGATCTTTAATCTCATCATAAATACTGGAATAGGGTAGCGCTTTCATAAAATCTTGAAACCCTGACCAATCCGTAGGCGCATAATCCTTATGGTAACCCGATGCAGTGACCAGATAACGACCACCCTCTATACAAAATATACCGCCACTGCGCGTTTCCTCGGGAATACGCTTCGGTGTAATAAACAAGATGTTCCAGTCACGTTGATTACCAAGCGGCTCAGCTACTTCAAAGGTGGTGTAACCCACATCAATACCAATCGTACTGCGCTCCGGTGGCGTAAAACCCATCGCTTCAATCCATTTCGATGCACTGGAATTACGACCGCTAACATCGGCGACAAAATCTGCACCCACAGTCTCTCCAGACTCCAGTATCACGCCTGTCACGGCAGTATTATCTGCATTGCTGTAGTAGCCATCAACGGAAGTAGCGCTATGCAATGTGATATTTGGCACGGCGGCAGTATGTTTGCGTACGGTCGCTTCCAACAGGGGGCGAGACATTGTATAACTGCCCATACCACTCGCTATACGCGGCTGCCACCGGCCACCCATGCATAAACGCCACTTAATGGTAGGGTCTCCGTAATCAGCGCCTCCAGCCACCAGATCGTCATGTATATTCGGAAAATACTTCAACACGACATCCGTGCCGCCAGGCAGTAGAGTATGAATATGATTCCCTTGGGGCACACCCTTACGCGGCACGGCTTCTTCAGGCGGGGTATCGGCCTCAAAAATAGTCACGCGCTCGAAATAATCGGATAACACCCGTGCGGTTAGTAACCCGGCCATGCTGCCGCCAATGACTACCGCATGCTCGCCCAAAACCCCTTGTTTTTTTGATGCTTTATTCTCAGACATATCGACGTGCTCCCTGAATGTTTTATTTTTTGTTAGTTATTCTTTTTTTATATTGCTGCAATCAATCAAAACCAGGTGGTACGCTAAGCTGGTGGCGATTATTTGTAAACCGGCTTTTTAGCAAAAACTGCTTTAAGCAAATATTTGGGCTTTAATATTGAGGTAGGTGGCTCCATAAAATGAAACACCTTGGTGAAGGCCACTGCAAATTCGGGGTCATAAGCTGAGAGTGCAAAAAACTTGCTGTTCAACCATTTGGCCAGGCTATAGCCTTTAGGCCGCTCCCCCCTGGTTTGTGGATAACGGAAATCCTCGACGGTAATACCATCCCAGGCAGCATCAATAATTTTGGCTGCGCCTTTAAAAAAGGGCTCGGCGATATTTTTAGAGCTGCCACTCTTAAGACATTGGCGCAAACAGCTATCCAGATGTTCGACTTCTTTA
>QNFP01000111.1 GCA_003645535.1 Gammaproteobacteria bacterium
TATACACCTCACCAGCAATTTCAGCTAAAACTGCTGCGGCATACCCAGAACCCGTGCCCACTTCCAGCACGCGATCCTTTGACTCCAATTCAAGCGCCGCGGTCATCAGCGCAACAATATAGGGCTGGGAAATCGTCTGGCTCGCGGCTATCGGCAAAGGTGAGTCGCGATAGGCAAACTCAACCAGATCAGCTGGTATGAATTCTTCACGCGGTACCGCGCTGACCGCATTGAGAACAGCCTGATCACTCAAACCACGGGCAGCCAGCTGGTAATCGACCATTTGCTTTCTTAATTGATAGAACTTGTTCATGGTTACCTCCTGTTACTAGCTATTTACCAGCAAAGATAAAAGCACCTCCACGTACCATACTACGACGAGCCGGGTGGTGCCGCTGGAAAGGCATAAAATTTGTGCCGCTGCGCCGCTAAGTTAGCTTGTTAGCTTGAATGACTGCCAGACTCTGCCCCGGCGCGTTGCGACATGGCCATACCCATAAACTAACCCCAGCGGCTAGCCTTTTATTTTGCCGCCATTTGGTATCTTTTTCGACAGTTGGTGCAAGTTAGTCTTTACCGCACCCTTAGCTTTTGCAACACTCTCACCTTATTTTTAGCACAGAGTAAAGTATGACCCTGATTCTCGGTATCGATCCCGGCTCCCGGCAGACAGGGTTTGGCCTCATAGACGCTGTGGGTGTTAAAACCAGCTATGTGAGCAGTGGAATTATTCGCATGTCGAAAGGTGAGTTGCCAGCACGCCTAAAGGTGATTTTCCAAAGCATCAGCGAATTAATCGAGCAGCATCAACCCCAGGTAATGGCTATCGAGGATATCTTTTTTGCCCGCGATCCTCGAGCTGCCCTGCGCCTGGGCCAGGCTCGTGGAGCCGCTATTGTGGCTGGTGTTGATGCCGATTTGCCGGTGTCAGAATACAGCGCGCGTACTGTCAAGAAAGCGGTGGTGGGCAGTGGTTCTGCTAGCAAAGAACAGGTGCAACATATGGTTATGCGCTTACTTGCATTGCCGGCGGCTCCAAAGGAGGATGCGGCCGATGCTCTGGCAGTTGCTATCTGCCACGCCCATAGCCTGACGATGCACCCGACATTAATAAAGTCGGAGAGATACTCTCGGGGCAGGTTCAAATAAAACAGTTATTGGTGGCTTTTATGAGTTGCATTAACAGCAGTGTCGATGATTATGTTCAGGAGCAGTAAGCCATGATAGGTCGTATCCGCGGCACCTTACTTGAAAAGCAGGCCCCTCTGTTGCTGATAGACGTGCAGGGGGTTGGCTATGAAATACAGGTGTCTTTGAATACCTTTTTTGAGCTACCAGAAATAGATCAGCTGGTATGCCTCTATACTCACTTTGTGGTACGAGAAGATGCCCAGCATTTATATGGGTTTGGCGATGATAGTGAACGGCTGTTGTTTCGGGAGTTGATTAAAATTAGCGGTGTTGGGCCGAAACTGGCCCTGGCTATATTATCAGGTATGACCACACAGGAGTTTGTGCGCTGTGTGCACGGTAACGATAGTGCAACTTTGGTGCGTCTGCCCGGTGTGGGTAAGAAAACCGCAGAACGTCTGCTCATAGAAATGCGTGACCGCCTTGATAACTGGGCTGGCGCAGCGGATGCCGGCAGGGCGACATCAGCCTCCGGGATGGGCGGCAATAATGTTGTACAGGAAGCCGAAAGCGGGTTAATTGCACTGGGCTACAAGCCCCAGGAAGCCCAGCGAATGATCAGCGCTCAGGTCACCGATAAAGATAAACTGCCGGCCAGTGAGGAATTGATTCGACTGGCCTTAAAAAGTGTAGTGAAAAAGTAATCATACCCCGTTATCCTAGCGGCTAATTCGAACCTGGGGCGAGCTCACGTAGTATTCAAAGCCCCTGGATGCCATTGTCGGCACTGAAATACAATGATAGAAACTGATCGTCTTGTAGCTGCCGAACCTACACGAGCCGAAGAGCGTTTAGATAATGCTATTCGTCCCACCAGTCTTGCTGATTACATTGGCCAGACGGTTGTGCGCGAGCAGATGACTATATTTATCCATGCTGCCCGTCAGCGTGAAGAGCCGCTTGATCATACGCTGGTTTTTGGTCCGCCCGGCCTGGGCAAAACGACTATTGCCCATATCATCGCCAATGAAATGGGCGTGGGTTTAAAAGCAACCTCAGGGCCAGTGCTCGAAAAACCAGGTGATCTGGCGGCTTTGCTGACCAATCTTGAGCCCAATGACGTATTGTTTATCGATGAGATCCACCGACTCAGCCCGGTCATTGAAGAAACGCTTTACCCTGCGATGGAGGATTTTCAGCTCGACATCATGATTGGTGAAGGTCCGGCAGCACGCTCCATTAAACTCGATCTGCCGCCGTTCACCCTGGTGGGTGCCACCACACGCGCCGGTTTACTCACCTCGCCACTACGAGACCGGTTTGGTATCGTCCAGCGCCTGGAGTTTTACTCGATAGCGGAACTAACAGCCATTGTTGGCCGGGCGGCAAAAATCCTTAATGTGCCCATTGAGGAAGAGGGTGCAGTGGAAATTGCCCGCCGCTCACGGGGTACACCACGTATCGCCAATCGGCTTCTGCGGCGAGTGCGGGATTATGCCGAGGTCAAAGCAGACGGTAACATCACTGTTGAGGTCGCCGATCTGGCTTTAACTATGCTCAATGTTGATCGCCTGGGCTTTGATCAAATGGATCGCCGTTTACTGATGACTATTATAGAAAAATTTGATGGCGGTCCAGTTGGCGTGGACAGTATTGCAGCAGCGATCAGTGAAGAGCGTGGCACCATTGAAGACGTCGTTGAGCCCTTCTTGATTCAGCAGGGTTATATGATGCGCACTTCCCGTGGCCGTCTGGTCACTCATCAGGCCTATGAGCATTTCGGCCTGGCGATGCCCAAAAGTCTCTCTCAGCAACAGGAAGCCCAGCAGCAAAAAGCCCAGCAACAAGAGTCCCAGCAACAGAGACTGCTCGACAATTGATGGAGGAATTCAGGCTACCAATCAGAGTCTATATTGAGGACACAGACGCACAGGGTATCGTCTATTACGTTAACTACCTCAAATATATGGAGCGCGCCCGCGCCGACTGGTTACGTAGCTACGGCTTTGAAAAGCCAGCATTTTGGGGTAGCAATCAAATTTTTGTTGTGCACTCTCTGTCTGTCGATTACAAAAGGCCCGCCAGACTCGACGAGCAAATTATCGTTACCGCGCTAGGCTCGGGGCATGGACGGGCGCATTTTACTGTGGAACAAAAAGTGCTTCGTGGTGACGAACTACTATGTGTAGGCCATATTAAAGTGGCCTGTGTGAATCAACAAACTAATCGTCCGATGGCAATGCCCAATGAATTACTGGCTAAAGTTTTTGGCCAGGTGACGGTAAATCAAAAAAGGAGTCCTGAGTGACTGAACAACTATCATTGTGGGCTCTTGTAGTCGGCGCCACGCTGCCGGTACAAATGGTAATGCTGATACTTTTTGGCGCTTCAGTAGTGTCATGGGTGATGATCGTACAGCGGGGGCTATTCATCCGTCAGACTCGCAATGATTTGAGCGCATTTGAGGATACCTTCTGGTCCGGAGTCGATCTTAACGAGTTGTTTCGTGAAGGCAATGCCCGAATTAAAAAAGATAATGCCATTGATGGTGTAGAGAGTTTGTTTCGTGCCGGGTTTCGTGAATTTAATCGCCTCTCCCAAAGTGGTTCAACAGAACCTGAGGTGGTGATAGAAGGCGTGGAACGCGCTATGCGAGTGGCTTTGTCACGGGAGGAAGAAAAGCTCAATACGCACCTGCCCTTCCTGGCCAGTGTCGCATCGGTAAGTCCCTATATCGGCTTATTCGGTACGGTGTGGGGCATTATGCACTCATTTCGCGGTTTGGCTAATGTGCAGCAAGCGACCCTCGCTACAGTGGCGCCGGGTATTTCAGAAGCCCTTATCGCTACCGCAATGGGTTTGTTCGCAGCGATACCCGCAGTACTTGCCTATAACCGATATTCAGCAAATGCCGATGTGCTTTACAACAGTTACGAAACTTTCGCCGATGAATTTTCCAGCATCCTCCATCGTCGGCTACACAGTAATTAGTCGTGGCAGGTAGAAAGCAAAAGCGCAGGCTGGTCGCAGAAATTAATGTTGTGCCTTATATCGATGTCATGCTGGTATTGCTGATTGTGTTCATGATTACTGCACCACTGTTAACGCAGGGCGTGAAAGTTGACCTGCCCCAGGCGCCCAGTAGCCCACTGGATGACAAAGAAAAAGATCCCCTCATTGTGTCAATCAAGGCAGATGGCAGTTACTACGTAGATCTGGGTAATGGCAAAAATCGGCAGCAACCTCTGGTCGATATTATTAGCAAGGTAGGCAAGGTGCTGGCCCAGAAACCCGATACACCGGTACTAGTATGGGGAGACAGGAGGGTTGAGTATGGCGCGGTGGTCAGTTTGATGGCGGAGTTACAGGAGGTTGGCGCAGCCAGCGTCGGCCTGGTGACTGAACCGCCAGGGCAGAATCGTTGAGCAATGATGAGGATACAGTCCAGCTATTCCACAGCGCTTGTATGCAGCGTTACGCTGCATGCTGTATTGCTGGCTTTGATCATTGTCGGCTGGACTCCTGAACATAAAAAAACACAAGTCCAACCTCGTTATATTAAGGCGACCTTATTGCAAATGGAACCGTCGAAAGCGCCAACCATAAAGAAACCGACTACTACCAGGACAACGAATAGCGATCAACAAAAAAAGCGAGCAGCGGAAAAGAAGAAAGCTGAAGCCAAAAAGCGCGAAGAAAGAAAGCAGCGCAAAGCAAAAAAGCAGCGTGCAGAAAAGAAACAACGTGAAGAGCGCGCCATAAAAGAACGCGCTAATCAGGAAAAAATACGCAAACAAAAGCTGGCAGACGCTAAAAAGCAGGCCGAGGCCAAAAAACAGGCAGAAGCCAGGAAGCTGGCCGAAGCCAAAAAGCAGGCTGCAGAAAAGGCCCGCCAAAAAGAACTGGAGTTGGCCTTTGCCGATGCCCTTGACGATGAAGAGCAATTTATTAGCGCAGGGCAAAACGAGCAACTGGTGGGTAGTTATAGTGATTACATTGTCGAGCGTATCGCCAACAACTGGAGCCGCCCATCCAGCGCTCGCCGTGGTATGGAGGTAGTGTTGAGTATTCAGATGGTACCCACCGGACAGGTGGTATCGGTGACCGTGGTGAAGTCCAGCGGCAATGATGCATTTGATCGCTCAGCGGAGCAGGCAGTCTACAAAGTTGATCGCTTTGACAAAATCCAGGAACTATCCAGGGCTCAGCCACGTGTATTTGAATCAACTTTTCGACGTTTTCGCCTGTTATTCAGGCCTGACGATTTGCGCCTTTAACAATTCTTATTAACTTTCAGCGAGGAGTACATCTTGTCCACAGGTAGTTTTTTTAAGGTGCTGCTAATCATCATATTATTTAGCAGCAAAGCGAGTGCCGAGTTGACTATTGAGATCACTCGCGGCGTTGATAACCCAACGCAAATAGCTGTTGTACCGATACAATTGGACGAGGTGCTACCGAGTGTAGACATCAGCGCTGTTGTTGCCGAAGACTTACTTCGCAGCGGCCTGTTTGAAGCCATGCCGCGAGCCAATATGCTGTCTAATCCGGATGATGCCAAACAGGTGTATTTCCGTGACTGGCGTATTGTCGGCATGGAGTATCTGGTGGTCGGCAAGGCAACTCGGCAGGCTGACCAGCGTATTCAGGTAACCTTTAGCCTGCTTGAGGTACCGGGCGAGCGGAGGCTATTTACCCAGGTAGTCCAGGGCACCGACAACGAATTAAGGGATATAGCCCATTACATTAGCGACAAGGTGTTTGAGGCCATTACCGGCATCCGCGGCGCGTTCTCTACCCGTCTTGCCTATGTTACTGCAACCCCAGGGGGTGGTGGGCTGACTTTTCGACTGATGGTATCCGATGCCGATGGCGCTCGCGAACGTCTAATGCTGGAGTCCCGGGAGCCCATCATGTCTCCTAACTGGTCACCGGATGGTAAAGAGCTGGTATATGTATCCTTTGAGACTGGCCGTCCGGCAATCTTTCGCCAGCGGCTGATGGGAGCCCAGCGCGAGCAATTGACTAATTTTCGCGGTCTCAATGGTGCGCCGGCCTGGTCACCAGACGGCCGCAGTCTGGCGCTGGTATTGTCTAAAGATGGCAATCCGGAAATTTATTCATACAACCTGGCAACCAAAAAGTTTACGCGGCTCACTCGCCACTTTTCTATCGACACCGAGCCCAACTGGACGCCAGATGGTAAGGCGATCGTATTCACTTCAGATCGAGGTGGCTCCCCGCAAATTTATAAGTTGCAAATTAGCAGCGGTAAAATTGAACGTCTGACCTATACCGGCTCTTATAATGCCCGCCCGCGTCTGGCCCCCGATGGCAGAACCATGGTGATGGTGCACCGCAACAAGGGTGTTTTTCATATCGCATCGCAGGATCTTGTTACTGGAGATCTGCGTGTGTTGACCTCGACCAGCCTCGATGAGTCACCCACAGTGGCGCCCAATGGCGCCATGTTGTTGTACTCAACCAAGGTTGGCGATAAAGGTGTGCTGGCAGCAGTTTCAATAGATGCCGGCGTTAAATATTTATTACCCTCACGACAGGGCGATGTCAGGGAGCCGGCGTGGTCGCCCTTCCTGAGATAATCGTTTAAAGTACGCGCAGTCCACGTGGCGTCCATCCATCCGTCCATCCATCCATCCATCTAGGAGAAAAAAATGAAGTGTTCGGCCTTTAAAGCTATTTTTTTAGTTAGTACGTTGTCTCTTCTTATCACAGCTTGCTCTAGCTCACCATCCACTACGGATACTGACGCGGGTTCGAGCGCGGGTACGACCGGCACTGGGATTTCTAATGGTGGTGTTACCACGGGCAGCGTTAGCGATGGTGGTCTTAGCAGCGGCACTCTTGATACATCTGGCGATGTAGATACAGTGTTTTATTTTGAATATGATAAGGCGGTTTTGACACCCGACTCGTTAGTAGCTTTGCGTATCCATGCTCAGCGCCTTATCGCAAATCCGGTTAGTGTTCGGCTCGAAGGGCATGCAGATGAACGTGGTACCCGGGAATATAATATGGCCCTGGGCGAGCGCCGTGCTTATGCTGTTCAGGAATTTTTAATTTTACAGGGTGTTGATGGCAGTATATTAGAGGTAATCAGTTACGGCGAAGAACAGCCCGAAGTGATGGGTAGTAATGATGCCGCCTGGGGCCTCAATCGTCGCGCAACGATCAGGTAATCTGCCTGTAGGATGGATACGCTGTTAAAAAAAACCTGTCGCAATTAGAGTTAGCCGAGTCAAAGCATTGAAAAACACACTGTTAGTCTCCGGCCGTATTCGGCCGACATTTGTCCTCGTATTGGTAATAGCATCATTCTCTATTACACAGACCTACGCAGCTTCGGTTCCAGTTGAAGAAATCGGTGGCGGAGCGCAAGGTGGCCGTGCCACACCCTCTGTAAGCGCAGCAGGAACGAGTGACCCCTACTATCAGTTACAACTACTGCGCGAAGAGTTGCGGCAGTTACGTGGCATGCTTGAAGAGCAGAGCAACGAACTGACAGTGCTGAAAAAAAGACAACGCGAGGATTACCTCGATCTGGATCGACGTCTGGCTGGCTCTACTGGGCCGGCTGGCGCGCTTCCCGGTTCAACGAGTACCGCAGGTCCACCCGGCTCGGGAGTCCCTGCTCAGCCTTCATCCAGCGCTAACGTTGGAGCGACCGTCGCCGGTGTACCCGCTGCTGGTTCGTTTCCCGCGCAACCAACTGATTTGCCCTACGGGGTTCCCGCCAGTAATAGCACACAAACGTCTCTTTATGCAGGCAACGAAATAGAGGAACAGGCGGCTTATGACCAGGCCTACGGTCTGCTCAAGGCACGCAAAATTGACGAGGCCAGAGCAGCACTACAGAAATTTCTTATCGACTATCCACGTAGCTCCTATGCCGCCAATGCCCACTACTGGCTGGGAGAAGTGTATTTACTGGATAATGAGCTGGACGCGGCCGCGGCTCAATTTCTTGCCGTCATTGAGCAATCCCCTGGGCACCGTAAGGTGAACGATGCCACTTTCAAACTGGGCAAAGTTTACTATTTACAAAATAAGCCCGATCAGGCCAAAGTGCTTTTAGAGCGCGTTGCAAAAGGCTCAGACAGCTCCGCCAGGCTCGCTCAGGATTACCTGTCCCGATATTACTGAGCGGGGTCTGGCAAACTGGGCCCCAGATAGCTGTTGTAGTAGCCCAGATGACTGTTGTAATAGCCCAGCTGGCTTTGTAGTAAATAGACACCTTAAAACACCGATGATCACGCTAAAGTAACCATCACGGCGCTTGTATAAATGGCTGACGACACCGTTCGTATCACCGAAATATTCTATTCACTGCAAGGCGAGACATCGACAATTGGCCTGCCGGTGGCCTTTATACGTCTTACCGGCTGCCCTTTGCGTTGCCTGTATTGTGATACGGAATATGCTTTCCATGGTGGCGAGAAATACACCCTGGAAGATATTCTCACCAGGGTTGCATCTTTTAACACCACCTATGTCACCGTTACCGGCGGCGAACCCCTTGCCCAACCCCTCTGTCTGCCTTTGCTTACTCAGCTGTGTGATGCGGGCTACCGAGTGTCACTTGAAACCAGCGGCGCATTGCCCATTAAAGGTGTCGATCCACGGGTGGCGGTTATCCTCGATATAAAAACTCCAGGCTCCGGAGAGGTGGGGAGAAACTTGTGGGAAAATATAGCCGAACTCAATGATCGCGCAGAAATAAAATTTGTCCTGTGTGGCCGGCAAGACTATGAGTGGGCTCGCTTGCAATTAGATCAACATAAACTCTGTGAACGCGACATTGAAGTGCTATTTTCACCCAGTCACAGCCAGCTTAATGCCACAAACCTGGCGGACTGGATCCTCGAAGATAATCTACCGGTAAGAATGCAGTTGCAGCTGCATAAACAGTTATGGGGTGATGAGCCCGGAAAATAAGTGATGGAGCAATAGCGTCAATGGCAGAAAAAAAAGCGGTAGTATTGGTATCTGGAGGCCTGGATTCTGCGACGGTGCTGGCAATCGCCACAAACGAAGCTTTTGCATGCCACTGCCTGGCTTTCGATTACGGTCAGCGCCACCGTAGCGAACTGGATGCTTCCCTGCGTATAAGTGACGCACTGCGTGCTGGTGCCCATAAAGTAATCAAGCTGGACTTACAGACAATAGGTGGCTCGGCGCTCACTGATGACAGCATAGCTATTCCTGAACCGGGCTCGGTAACGTCTGCAGAACAAACCTCTGATATCCCGATCACTTATGTGCCGGCGCGCAACACCATTTTTTTGTCTATAGCCCTGGGCTGGGCGGAAGTGCTCGGTGCCAGTGATATTTTTATTGGTGTCAACGCCGTGGATTATTCAGGCTACCCCGATTGCCGCCCGGAATATATTGCAGCATTTGAACAAATGGCTAATTTGGCGACCCGCGCCAGCGTTGAAGGTCAGCGCGTTCAAATTCACACGCCGCTAATTTCTATGACCAAGGAAGAAATTATAAAACGGGGCACAAACCTTGGGGTTGACTATGGCCTGACAGTGTCCTGCTACCAGGCCACCGCATCCGGATTAGCCTGTGGACGTTGCGAAAGTTGTCTGATTCGTGAGCAGGGTTTTCACGCAGCAGGAATAGCTGATCCCACTCATTATAAATAAGCCAAGTTTGGCTTGACCTTTAATGCTTGATAAGTATGATATGCGCCTCTTCTGAGGGCCGTTAGCTCAGTTGGTAGAGCAGTTGGCTTTTAACCAATTGGTCGCGCGTTCGAATCGCGCACGGCCCACCAA
>QNFP01000112.1 GCA_003645535.1 Gammaproteobacteria bacterium
CGACGTTCCTCCGCCGCATCGGTCCGGCACGTCGCACAGCAATACCTCGCCGTCGACCGACGAGTCAACGGGATCTTCTTACCGCAATGGGCGCACAGCCCGTCCCGGCCCCGCTCCTTGTTTGCGGCATCCCCGCTTGCAGTGTTCCCGACGTAATGCTCGTCGCAGTACCGGCGAAGCTGGTTGCCCTTCCCTGACGGTGTGAACGTATTTGTGCAGCCTGGTTGCCGACATGATCGTTCCTTTGATGCACTCACGACCGTGAGCGTATCACGAAAAATCGGAGGTCTACAACGAAACACTCCCCCTGCGTTTGCAAGGGGAGCGGATCAGGACTACCGTTCATCGAACTCACTCGATAGAAGGGACTCTACCAACCGAACCGCATCACCGCAACATTCAGCAAGACCTGGGACACCGACGTGAGTGTGTGACCGGAGGATGAGGCCCTCATCGATCCCAGGCTCGGCGCAAAAAGCGCCCACACCGCCATAGGTGGACTGTTGGTGGGGGTGAGATCGGGAGAAGCACCCAACGGCCCTCCCAGGTACCGCCAAACGGCTTACAGAGAAGCCTGAGTCACCTTCAGCGAAGGAAACGCCTTTCACTGTTACCGAATACGCCTACGGGGGTTACGTATTTCTACCATCCGACCCCCCTCGTTAACACTGGGGGGTCTACCCGAATGGACAGTCGCAATTAACTACAGTTGGACTCTTCAATGTTCTGTGGTGTCACAGTCGGACTGTGACTCCTTATTTCTTTCACGATGCACCTGCATCGTGTTTGGATTCAACCATCAAGGTTGAATCCCATAAGCGTTGCGTTGGCGACAGCCAACCCCTCATGTCCTAGCCCTACCTGTCTGGCTGCACCTGTGTCTCGGGTTGAGTGGGTAGCGCTCACTCGTCGGACTCGTTCGCTTAGGCTCGGGCAGTCGGGAACCTGCCGCAACTGCGACAGTCTCCGTCCCTCGCTGGTTGGGCTGCGTGCTGGTGCTGGCTTGGTGCTGTGTGTGGTACTGATAACGCTACAGCCGACGATTCACGACTGATTGCACTGCTCCATGAACTCCGATGCGGACTTCATGAAGATTCACAATCATTCGCACTGCGTTCGACTGTTGATTATCAGTAGCACAAACAGCCTACTAGACTGGCTGACAAGCGAGGTACCTGGAGGTACATCATGGAGCAATGCAAGCACGAACTACCTGAGTCTCAGTGTGCTATCTGTCTCGGTCGTTGGAATCACGACATCGTGAGTCCGACTACGGGCAAGATTCGCACTTCACGGGAGTACATCCCGTGGTTCGTCCCTTCGACTCTCGACCGTGGGGCGGCTTCGGTTCATCCGAAGGCGGCAGCGGACCGGCTCGTACCTTCTGACGGTGCTGCGCCTGGGTCGTCAATCAAGGAGCGTCCGGCGCTTCCGGTCATCCAGACGCCTTCGGCGGACATGGAGATTATCGGTCGTCCTCGTTGGTACCGTGAGCAGGTCATGGGCGAGGAGTCCATCGCTACTCGGGTCACGAAGGCAACACTCGACTACTACGGCTTCATGGAACTCCATGTGGCTGAGATACTCGCCACGCTGGAGCCGGAGAGCGTGATAGAGCCGGTGCCGACCATCGAACCGGCACCCAAGTATCGGGGGACCGATACAGACTGGACAGCCTGGCGACAGGCTCGCCGCACTACACCCATCGGGGTGTAGTGCGGAAGAGTGACGGTAGTAAGAGTAACCTACTAGACTCTATGTGGAAGGCGTTCATAAATGTCACGCCTTCCACATAGAGACTCAGTAGGAGTCTCGGGACGGCATCAGACAGCGAGTACCTGGAGGTACATAGAATGGCACAGTTCGGTTCAGTGGCAGCGTTGCCACGCACGAAGACGGCTGATATCAAGCCGGTCCAGTCGGTCAAGGTCGTACCCGATGGAGTGAGCGGCGGCGGTCGTGAGGTCTATCGGTGGGCGGTTGACACCTACAACACGATGACGGTCGGTGTCTACATGCCCGCAGGCGAACGGCTTCCGAAGGATGGTCTGACCATCACGCCGGAAGACTTCGACCTCGAAGGCGGCACGGACAAGGAACGCCGTGGTCGTGCGGTTGCGTCCTATCGGGACGAAACCGTGGGCGAGGCTGGTGAAGCGCTTTCGGTCTTCATCGAAGCGCCTGCTGACTACGACTTCGAGTCCATCACTATCTCCCACGCCTAGCGTCGGGACACAGGACGGGCACCCTTCGGGGTGTCCGTCCGACTGTCTCTATGAAAGGACCGAACATGGCACGAATCATCACTACCTGCATGAAATGCGGGTCTACGACCGGCAATGTCACGAACGAGGAACTAACCGCCATCTGGGAACACTCGGTGGCTCTGCGTTGTCCCTGCGGACAACTTAGAGGCGTCCAGTTCCTCCCCGACGAGGTGTCCCACGCTCTCGACGCCGACCGGATGCAGTCGGTCGCTATCATCGACCATCTGCGTGAGCAGTTGTACGACCTGGGCGGTGAAGCGTGAGGCTTGGCAAGACACAAGACCATTCAGCCTGGGTCGATCAGGCAGCCGACACCGGAGCGGGCAGGCGTATGCGTGCGGCGCTCGGGGTCACGCTGGCAGACGACCCGAACGGGCGACCCGACTACTTCTCGCCGGCACCGATCGTATCGGGTCCGGCAGAGTGCACATGCGAAACAGACGGCTTCTGCCAGGTGTGCCAATGAAACGGTTCATCCTGCGTCTGCTCCCGTTCCGTCTACTGCTAGAGCGCATCTGATGCGTGTCTACGGTGCGGAGTGGGCGGTTTGGATCATCATTATCGGGACCATGCTTTGGTTCTATCTCACCGGCGCTCTGCGTCGGTAAGTGGGTGCGCTGTCATATCCCCACAAGGACAGCGGGTCGTCGGGAACCTGGGCGCAAGTCCGAATCCCGACCATCGTTCTCCGCATGGGGAGAGAAGCCGACCCTAGTCGGCTGTACTCTGACGGTGCGTCGGGGGTGGAAACGCCAAAGGGACGGGAGCCATGCACTCCCGTCCTGCCCCCACTTCCCCATCGCCGCATCCTCTCCCCGCCCGGTCGATGGCTTGCCACCACCTAGGCTGCACCGCTCTCTACGAGCCTCTGCCCCTATCGGGTCAGGACGGGCGTATCGGCAGTAGCCGAGCGCAGCGAGCCCCTTCCATTCGGTTGCCCTCAAAGCAGCCTTGTCCGTCCGCAGACGGACTCCTTAAACCCCCTTCGAGGGGGTTTGGGGGTGTCAGCAGAAATTGCGTCTGCAGTTGCAGACACCTTGCTGTCCTGCCCTCGGCTCGGTGCCGAGCGCAGCGGACGACCCAGCGTTCCGCTGGGGAAGAGTCAGGTCATTTACGACGACAGAACAACTTGGCCTGCGGGCCTGCGGCGACACACTTGGAAGGGAAAGGGGCACTTCGTTAGCCCCCTTTCCCTTCCCAAACCGAAAGGACGGAAACGATGGCCGAATCAGTATTGGTGGTTGATGATCCCAAATCACGCTTGATCGTGTGCTTTGAGCCTTCCACAGACACCCTCGCTGTTGAGATCCAACGGCTCTTTGATGGTGAATGGGTGACGTTCATTACGCACGAGACCGAGACCCTACGAATCGAGTCCCGCTGATGGCACAGATACCCAAGTACGAGCTGCTGCCGGTACCAACCGACACCGGCCCCGAGTCATGGGACTGCGAAGGTTGCGGTTGCAGACCGTCAGTTGGGATGATGAGTCTGCCCGATGGTCCCGCCATCAGGGTGTGCCTCGTCTGCCTGCCAGACACTTCGACCGTCAACTTCGAGTGCCACGTTCCGTGGTGTACCCGCTGCTGCATGTTCCACGCAGGTCCCGAGTGTGAGTGACATCAACGTGATCCACTGGTGGTGGATGAAAGAACAAGACCGTCGAGACCTCGGACTGCACGCCGGTCCTGAACTCGAGATGCTCGAAGGCTCAGGCCTCAACCGGGTTGACCCCAAAGCCGTCAGCCGGTACTGGGTGTGCGGTGTCGATGAGGAACGATGGACCGAGGCCGGCATCGTCAACGCCTACGGCGTGGTCGGCTGTCACAAGCACCGCCCCGAACTGTACGACCCGGACGAATACGACCACGAGCACGACAGCTGCGGCTGGGTGATCGTCATCAGGACAGGCCGATGAGGTTCTACTGGTTGGTCCTCGACGTAACCCGCAAGCGCTTGATGCAATGGCGCATCATGCAATGCGACTACTGCGAGAACACCGGGACGGGCTGCGACTGCGGAGCCTGCGGCCTGATCTATGGAGGGTCGCATGGCTACGCCTGGTGCCTGAATTACAACCCGTGTCCGATCTGTGGAAGAGAAGGCTGATGAGCCTCTACGAGTACAAAGAATCGCAACAGATCGCAGCCCAGGACTTCGGGTTCTACGCCCTCATCATGGCTGCGGCACGCAAGGCCGATACCGGGAACTTCGCTGCCCTCGAGTATGCGTTCCCGTCCACGATCGCAGAGCTCAAATTGAGATACAACGCCCCCGATGGGCGTATCGGAACAGAAATGGAGACCAACCCATGAGTGGGACATACACATGCGAACGCTGCGAGATGCAGTCACCCGATACCGGGGACTTCACCTTCAGCGAGGATGGCACCGTGTCCTACTGCCTGAAGTGCAGTGGTGGTGCCCTCGAGGACGAGAAGATCACCGTCGAAGCGGTGTTGCAGTCGATCATCGACTTGGGGCCTGAAGGCCACGAGATACTGATCGAAGCGCTGTCCGTGTCGTGGACTGAGAGCACCAAGAAACTGCTCGAAGAGGCGACACCGATCACTGGTGGCGACACCGAAGCGATCATCACCGACATGCTGCAAGTGTCGATGTCGATGTCGATCGCCTCCGGCCTGTCGTCTGCGCTGCTCGCTATCCGCAAGTACACGTTGACGCTCAACGTCCTGAAAGAACTCGACGCCGACTGCGGCCACCCGGAGTGCAAGCTGCTTCGTGAGGCCAGGGACAACGCCGACAACAACTAGCAACGGTCACTCGAAAGGGTGGTGGGTGTCTCCTTCGTCGACACACCCCCCACCCTTTCTCTATTGGAGGACAAGATGATTCCGTTCCTATCCACCCTCAATCACAGCATGGATACCCCTGTAAGCCCTGAGGATGCCCCACAGAGCACGAACAGCCACCGCCTGATGCACGACAGCCCAGACTGTGAATGGTGGACTGCAAACGCCACCGTTCTGAGCCTCATGCACGAAGAAGAATTGCTTGTCCTCGAGATGGTCGGCATGAGGATCGGCGACTGGGACGGCGACGAGGCCCCGAACTGTCCGCTCTGCGGAGAGAACCTCTACATCGAGACACCGGACGGCCAGCTCATCCAACCAAAAGTTTGGTTCGAGCAGGTCGAAGTCGAAGAGTGCGACCGGTGCGGAGAGATGGGTGCCACCGAGGACGGCGAAGCATGGGAGGTTGGGTCCCGGTCCTATCCGGCAGTGGATCCACCCGAACAGCATTGGGTATGCGAGTCGTGCAAAGGCGACGAACCCGATGGAGAACCCGACGACAACTACGACGAATACCCGAAAGGATTCGATGGACGATGAGCAAGCTAGACGAACAAGACCTTGGCCTGCTCGTTGAGCTGGTCGTTGGTGCCGAAGCCCAAGAGATACTGCTCGGTGCGTTGAGCAAGAACAACCCGACGACTCGCATGGTGTATCTGAAGCAGCTCGAGATGAAACTGCTCAAGATGAAGTCGCTGGCCGGAGCGCCCGACCTCGCTGAGAAGATCATGCTCGACGGGCGCCAACCCCCCGGTATGGGTGACACCCAAGCGGACGAGCGGTACTGATGGGCAAACGAGCAAGCACCACCTTCAAGAGCCTGGTGTCAGGCCCCAACTTCATGACCTCCGAACCCTTCAGCTACGGATACATCGGCACCCAATGGGTGTACGAGCTGGCCGAAGGTATCGGGATCATGGGAGAGAGGATCTACGGAGTCAGCGTGCTCCACCGGGAGACCGGAGCAATCAACCATGAGATGAGCAGCATGGTGTCGAGTAAGGAAGCGGCCCATCAGTGGGTCGAGACATGGAAGCAAGAACCTGGAGGTTCAACATGAACGCAGTACCAGCCACAACGTATGTCGGTTTCAACGGCATCGTTGACAAGGTGCGGGCTGTCCGCAGAAGGGATGAAGTCTCGTACATCGAGGCCACCGTCCACATCAAGATGGGTGAAGAGTACAAGGGTACGTATGGCGATTCAGTCACGCTCGACCTGCCGGTACCGCTTCCCGTCACCACCGAAGTGAACCCCGGCGACGTCGTGTCGGTCAGCTTCTCGTTCACCAACCCGTTCGGTCACCGCTTCGTCGGTGCCCTGACAGTCGGCAACGAGGAAGAGACCGAAGAGAACGATGACGATGCCCTCGAGGTCAACGTCGAAGACGGGATCATCGCCGAGTCCAAGGAGGACAACTAGTGCAGGTATCAATCGAAACCATCTGGAGTGAAGGGAACGTGCGTGTCGACGAGAACGACATCAACGACCTTGCCGCCTCCATCGACAGGCAAGGGCTCCTGACACCACTCAACGTGGTGCATCGAGTCAACGAGAACGGCGGCGAGTACCTACTCATCGCTGGTCACCGGAGACTCGCAGCGCTGAAGACATTGGACTTCAGCAACGTCGAGGTGGTGCTCAACCCAGTCATCGAGACCGTGGCTGACCGCCTCGCTGCCCAGTACGCAGAGAACGTGATCCGCAAGGATCTGTCTGCCTTCGAGCAGATGCAGGTCGCCCTCGACATGAAGGCTGAAGGCATGACCCAAGCTGCGGTAGCAACCGAGCTTGGCATGTCCAAAGCCCAGGTGTCGAAGGCACAGAAGACAGCGAAGACCATCGGTGCGCTCGACAACGCAGATGAGGCAGTCAGGCTCACCGAGGAAGCGCTGTTCGAGATGACGGAGGCAGCGAACGAGATCGATGACGCCGAGGATCGTGACATCATCCTTACGAACGCACTCAACGATGTCGTTGGCGGCAATGCACGCACGGTGACGGGCGCTATCGCAGCAGCCCACCGGGAGGCGAAGAACGCAGCCACCACCGAACGGATCACACCCCTCTACGACCTGCTCGTAGACCAGGGCGTCGAGTTCCTGGTTGAGCGTCCGAAGCGTGGCGAGCAGATCGCACAGCACGGCAACTACGGTGACCGTTTCGCTGGTGTTCTCGGCTTCAGCGAGAAGCAGGTCGAAGAGCATCGTGGTCTCGACTGTCACGGCGCCATCATGTCCAACGACTACAACGGCCCACAGTTGATCGAGTGGTGCACAAAGCCAGCCGGTCACAAGGCGAAGGGCAAGTCGGAGATGAAGCAGGCTTCAGCCGACACCAAGCACGACCAGATGATGAAGGAACGTGCCGAACGCAAGGCCACGAAGGAAGCGAAGCAGCTTCGTGCCGACGAGGTGAAGGACAGGCTCACCGGACGGTGGAGCCAGAAGGATGCAGCGGAGATCAGCCGCACCACTCTTCGACTGCCGGCCGATGTGCAGCGGGTGGTTGCTAAAGCCCTCGAGCTGGACATCCCTCGCTCCAAGTACGGGGAGTATCCGGACTACGGGACAGCGCTCGAGACCTGGATCGATGGTCTGCCCGAATCCAAGCAGCCGTGGGCGAAGGTGCTGATCCTCGCTGCGTACTCGCACGTTGAGGATCAGGTCGGTGCCAACTACGCCGAGTTCTTTGCATCATGAAGAAGCAGGTTCATCTTGCCGTGACGCTGACGGGGGAGTCCGCAAAGGACTTCCCCGCTGGTGATGTGTTGGCGCAAGGCATCTACGACGGGCTACCGAAAGAGTGGTACGACCAGGACATCGACAGCTACGCCATCACCGATATCGTCGGTACTGATGCCGAGATGTGGGATGCCCAAGAGAAGTATCTCGCTACGTTGCGTGCCGAGTTGGAGCAGGAGCGCAAGTTCACTGCCCACCTCGACGCACAGGTGAACAACCTGGTCCAAGAGAAAGAAGAGTATCGGCTTGCCAACATCGTCAACTTGGGGCGAATCGAGAATATGAAGAAGTCTCCCGATCCGATCGCTCGGGACAGGATCATCGAGAACCTGACCGAGAAGAACGACAACCAGGCAGCGCAGCTCGATGATCTAACTCTGACGAATACTGGATTGAGGGACGAACTCGTTGCCGTTGACACCGAACTGTCGAACGTGAAAGGCAAGTACGACGACAGTCTCCTCGACTGGAAGGTTGCCATCAAAGAACGTGATGATGCGATCAACCGAGCTGACAGGAACTATGCGGCCCTTGAACAGCAGGGCACGGTAGCCGACGACGAAACAGCAAGAGCTGACCGACTCGCCACCGACCTGAAGGGGTGCCAGAAGGCCAACCGTACCTACATGGGTATGAACAGGGCCCAAGCCACTGCCATCGATACCGTTAAGGGTGCAATGCAAACCCTCGGGTACACGTTCGCATTCGAGGAATCGTTCGACGACCTGAAGGCTGCCCTCGGTGGCATCAGGCAGTACATCGATGACGCCTCGTCCGAGGTTGGCATCGCTGAACAGGAACTCAGTAACATCGAGACCGAGAGATAGACGCAGAGAAGGGAGGCACCCATTTGTGGGGTGCCTCCCTTCTCTAACAGCGTCAGTAGGCGAGCCTGGAGGTCCCGTGATTCCTACCGGAGATCACAGGATACATGAAACGGAGGTGTGATGAAAGAGTGGGACGAAGACCCTGACGTTGTGACTCGGATGAAGTATCAGGGCCACACCGTGAAGATCATCGTATCGGAGGTCAACGAAGAGATGATCCGCATCATGGATACATCGGGGCTAACCGACGTATCGATGATGATCCTCGTGTCGAGGCTGTTGTGGAACCGAATCAAAGACAGCGGGTCTGTCGCTGGATTCACCCACGCATTGCAAGCGATTGCGATTCAGTTGATCGACGCCAAGTTGAAGAGAGACACCTGACCTAGTAGAGTCAGGGTAAGCGAGATGCCTGGAGGTATCGATATGTCAACTACTGAGCGGCTTGTTGCACTCAACACCGTTCCTGGCCTGGTCAAACAGGCAATCCTCGAAGCCAAAGACGGCGAGTTGATCGACGTGCTCGGCACGGCTAACTCGATTCAGTCACAGATCGGTGCCATCAAACGCACCGCTGCAGCCGAGGTCACCGATGGTGAACACGGAGACAGGTGGCGTTTCGAGCAGGGCCGCAAAGCCAACCGGACGTACAACACGAACGGTCTGCTTGCCACGTTGCGTGACGAGCTCGAGTTCGAGGAACTTCAGCAGGTGCTGATCTTCCTACTCAGCCGTGACATCATCCGGCTCAACTGGCAGTGGTCGAAGCTGACCAAGCTCGTCAAGGAGCACAACCTTGACCTGAAAGTTGCCCGTCACGAAATCACAGACGGGGATCCCGAGTACGACATAGGTGAGTGGTGGACAGCCGCATCCCCGAACTACGAGGTGGTCGATGCCGAGTGATGACAAGCCGAAGTCGTATGGCGGCAACCGGGGCGTGGATGCGGAGGTCACCATGAGCTTCATGTGTTCCTCCAAGTTCCGTGACCAGGTGCGCAGGGCGGCGAAGGCACAAGACAAAGCCATCTCGGAGTTCATTCGGGATGCGATCGAAAGGAATCTATGAGTGAATCAACTCTGGATCAGTTGAAGAAGCAGTCCACCGAGTCTGC
>QNFP01000113.1 GCA_003645535.1 Gammaproteobacteria bacterium
CAATGGCCATTGAATATGTAAAAATACGCGAAACTTTCGGCGGTCTGCTCGCCTCGCGCCAGGCAATACAGTGCATGATTGTCGATAACGAAATCGATATCCGCACCTCTCGTCATATCTGTATGGAAGCCGCCCAAAAAGCAGACCGAGGCGACGATTATCGTACCGAAGCAGCAATGGCAAAATTACTAGGCAGCGAAGCCGGTGGCAGGGTCGTCGATCGCGTCATGCAGATTCACGGCGGCTATGGTATGACCAAGGATTTACCGCTGGAACGCTGGTATCGAGAGATGCGTATTCGTCGTATCGGCGAAGGCCCCAGTGAAGTCCAACGGCTGGTTATGGCGCGTAATATAATCGGTGGTTCGTTTCATTAAAAAGCTTACGGTTAACTGCGAGGCCAGGTCATTTGTCTCCCTGGAGATAAATGGCAGAACACCAAATACTCCGGGTTTTCCTTAGTTATGCAAGTAAATGGCGAACAATACCGGACCATCTGGTTAAACGAGGATGGCTGGTCCATTAGCGTAATTGATCAGGCGCAACTGCCCCACCACTTTAAGCTGGCACGCCTGACCACGCTCGCCGGTGCTGTTAAGGCTATCGGTGATATGACGGTTCGCGGCGCGCCCCTGATTGGCGCAACAGCGGCCTACGGTATATGCCTCGCGATACACGCAGATGCTAGTCTTGATTGTTTGATACATGCCGCCACAGAGTTAAAGGCTGCCCGCCCTACCGCTGTGAATTTACAACGCGTGGTGGACGACCTGGCTGGCTTGTTGAAAGTCTTACCTGAAAGTGAGCGCTGCAGCGCCGCTTATTCCTATGCGGCAGAACTATGCGATGAAGATATTGACAACTGCTACCACATCGGCACCCACGGGGCCGCTATTATTAAAGACCTGTGGGAAAACACGAAAATCCAGGGGCAGCGCCGCCTGAATATCCTTACCCATTGTAATGCCGGCTGGTTAGCCACTGTCGATTGGGGCACAGCACTGGCGCCCGTATACCTGGCTCACAATAATGGCATTCCCATCCACGTCTGGGTGGATGAAACCCGACCCCGTAACCAGGGGGCACACCTGACTGCCTGGGAGTTGGCGCAGCAGGGGATTCCCCATACTGTCATCGTCGATAATGCCGGTGGCCACCTGATGCAGCATGGTGAGGTCGACCTATGTATCGTCGGCACTGACCGCACAACCCGCAGTGGTGATGTATGCAACAAAATAGGCACCTACCTGAAAGCCCTCGCCGCCCATGATAACGACGTGCCGTTTTATGCTGCGGTACCGGAAAGCTCTATAGACTGGCAAATATCCGACGGTGTTTCACAAATCCCTATTGAACAACGAGATGCCCGGGAAGTGTCACATATACTGGGTCAAAACGAACAGGGTGATGTCCATGAAGTGTCCATTTTAGGCAGTGATTCCGCCATCAGCAATTACGGATTTGATGTAACGCCTTCTCGTTTGGTGACCGGTTTAATCACCGAGCGAGGACTTTGTGAAGCTTCGGCATATGGTTTACAAAGCTTATTTCCAGAGCGTTTTAATGACTGATCAGGGTCTTAGACAGTCTGTCATTGATGCAGCGCTGCAACTGGTGGCAGAGGGCTTAAATAAAGGCACAGCCGGTAATGTGTCACTGCGCACTGAGGAGAATTATATTATTACTCCATCCGGGGTGGACTACGACAAGCTGCGGCCACAAGATCTGGTGACAATGGATTTTGATGGCAATATTACTAATGTCAAAACCACCAGTAACATGACTCCCAGTGGCAAGAGTCCCGCTCAGCTAGAACCATCAAGTGAATGGCGCTTTCATCAGGACATCTACATCCACCACCCGGAAGCCGGAGCCATTGTTCATTGTCATTCCCTGTACGCAACGGCCCTGTCGACACTGCGCAGGGAAATACCACCTTTTCACTACATGGTAGCGATCGCAGGCGGCAATTCTATTCGCTGCGCTGAATACGCCACTTTCGGCACTCAGGAATTATCCAGTCATGTGGTGACGGCCTTGTTTGATCGTAAGGCCTGTTTGATGAGCAATCACGGCCTGATAGCCTTTGGCAAGGATTTGCGCGAAGCCCTGAAAATAGCAGTAGAAGTAGAAAACCTTGCCGGGCAGTATATGCAGGCGTTGCAGGTAGGACAGCCGGTACTACTGAGCGAAACAGAGATGGCAATAATCGGCAAAATGTTTAACCATTATGGCCGACAAAATAATGTCTCAATGGAAGACTTATAATCAGCGATCTGTAACTTACTATTAAAAATACCAGGCAGATTACTTGCTTAAACCCAATATAATTACCGGTTGAAAAGAGAGCTATAAGTGGAATACCGATTGCCTTTGCAGCAGTTCCTGTCCCGGGTCGCTGCCCATCCCGACAAAATCTATTTGCATCAGCCCAAAAATCGAATGTGGCGAACCCTGACCTGGGCCGAAGTCGATGATCAGGCTCGCCGCATAGCCAGCGGTTTGCTCGCCCAGGGTTATCAGCCCGGTGATCGTATTGGCATACTCGCCAAGAATTGTGCCGAGTGGTTTATCGCAGATATTGCCATCATCATGGCAGGCATGATCAGTGTGCCGATTTACACTACAGCAGGCGTACAAACCATTGATCATGTGCTCACCCACAGCAACATGAAAGCAATATTTGTTGGCAAACTGGACAGCACGGATGCGGCCCAACAGACTATAAATAACAGGGTGTTACCCATCGCTATGCCCTATCCCACCATTGACGCCCAGGTACACTGGAATACGTGGTTAGGGGATTACCCGCCCTTGCAAAATTTGGCCGAGCCTGCGCCCCAGGACACCATGACCCTGGTCTATACATCCGGTAGTACCGGTGTACCCAAGGGCGTGGTGCTAAGTCATAAAAATATCGCTGCCGCCAGCGATTGCACTGCTGACATCGTCGCCATGAAAGTCGATGACCGCTGTATATCCTACTTGCCGCTGGCGCATGTCGTCGAACGTAGTGCCCTGGAATGGACTTCAATCTACGGTGGTGCTGAGGTTTTTTTCACAGAATCCCTGGATAATTTTATTGAAGATATCTGCTACGCCCAACCCACACTGTTTATTTCTATACCGCGCCTGTGGACTAAATTCCAGACCGAAATATTGGCAAAATTACCGGAGAAAAAACTACAGCGACTCTTGCGTATTCCTCTAGTCGGTTCACTGGTGGCCCGCAAGATACGCAAAGGTCTGGGCCTGAACAAATGCCGTCTCGCTGCTTCTGGTTCCGCACCGATATCGCTCGGTGTTCTACAATGGTATAGCCGCCTGGGCATTAATATCTCGGAAGGTTGGGGTATGACCGAAACTGCGGGCTTATCATGCGCCACCATCCCCTTTGACAAAGCACTACTGGGAACCATCGGACGACAGTTATCCTGTGTTGAAATGGAACTATCAGAACAAGGCGAGATTTTAATTCGCGGGGAAGCAGTATTCAGTGAGTATTACCAGAATCCTGACATTACTGCGGAAGCATTTACCGAGGACTGGTTCCACACCGGAGACCTGGCTGAGGTAGACCAGAACGGTGCTTACAAAATTATCGGCCGGGCCAAAGAACAATTTAAAACCGGCAAGGGAAAATACGTATCACCGGCACCTATCGAAAGTATGCTTGGCCGCAATACCGATATTGAGCAGGCCTGCGTTCTCGGTTCCGGCCGCAAACAGCCAATTGTCATCGTCGTACTCGGCGATCACTTACACACCGGCAGCGAAACTGGCCGAGAGTTTATCCACCAGGGTTTGCTCACCACCCTGTCAGAGGTCAACAATGAACTGGAAAGTCACCAGCGCCTGGATCACTTGATCGTGAGCGAAGAAATGTGGACGGTAGAAAATGAACTGCTTACGCCAACGTTAAAAATACGCCGCAGCCGGCTCGAGCAACGGTATGAGCATTTCATAGAAGCCGAGCTAGAAGAGCTGGTGATATGGCAAACAGAGCTCGACTAAGCCCGGTCAATCATCATCGATATACCAGGACCGACAAATAGCCCGATAGTTGACATTAGTGCATTCCCTTGACAGTGTTCGCCTCCGGGACCAAAGCATAAAAAAAAGGAAAATTAATGAGCCGCAATGGCAAGCAAACCAGCACCGATAACGGTGCCGATACCACTGGCAGCAATGCTGTCTACCATCATGATGACGCTGAGAATTTACCTGCCCACTCGCACCATGACAACGAAGTGCTTTCGGAAACGAACCTGAAAAGCTACTGGCGGGCCAATGTAAAGGTGCTAATCACTCTGCTCAGCGCGTGGGCTTTCGTATCGTTTGTATGCGGTATCATTTTAGGTGACTGGCTCGACCAGTTCTATCTGGGCGGCTTTCCTCTGGGTTTCTGGTTTACCCAGCAAGGCGCGATGTTATGTTTCGTAGCAATCATATTTATTTATCATTTCTGGATGCAGCGCATCGAACGCGCCCATGGTGTGGATGATGATGACAATCATGAACCCTCTCAGCAGCGAGAGGACTAAGCCGTGGATGCTCAGACACTTAGCTATATTTTTGTCGGCCTGTCCTTTGCTCTCTATATAGGCATCGCCTTCTGGTCGCGAGTTGGTTCCACCAGGGAATTTTATGTCGCTGGCGGCGGCATACATCCGGTAATTAACGGCATGGCTACCGCTGCAGACTGGATGAGCGCAGCATCATTTTTATCTGTAGCGGGTCTACTCGCCTTTGCCGGGCGTGACGCAGCCGTTTACATGATCGGCTGGACTGGCGGTTACGTGTTGCTGGCCCTGTTGCTGGCCCCTTACCTGCGTAAATTCGGCCGCTTTACCGTGCCCGAATTTATTGGCGATCGTTATTACTCTGACCTTGCCCGCGTGGTCGCCGTGATCTGTCTGATTTTTATTTCATTCACTTATATCGCCGGGCAAATGCGCGGTGTCGGTATCGTTTTTTCCCGCTTTCTGGAAGTGGATATTAATACCGGCGTAGTCATCGGCATGGGCATTGTTTTTTGCTATGCAGTATTAGGCGGTATGAAGGGCATTACCTATACTCAGGTCGCGCAGTATTGTGTGTTGATCTTCGCTTTTCTGGTGCCGGCAGTATTCCTTTCTATTATGTGGACCGACAACCCGATTCCACAGCTTGCCTTTGGCGATGTGCTCAACGATGGCTCAGGGATGACGGTATTGCAGAAACTCGATCAGGTCACCGTTGAGCTAGGTTTTACCGCTTACACACAGGCTACACGCAGCAAGATCGACTCGCTGGCGATAGTCACTGCGCTAATGATCGGCACTGCCGGACTACCCCACGTGATTGTGCGTTTTTTCACTGTGCCAAAAGTCTCGGACGCGCGCAAATCAGCCGGTTACGCCCTGGCCTTTATCTGTGTGATGTACACCACCATCCCGGCAGTAGCGGCTTTTTCCCGTTTGAATCTATCTGAAAGCGTCAACGAAGTGGCTTACGCTGAAGCGCCTGCCTGGGTGGGCAACTGGGAAAACACGGGCCTGATCGCCTGGCAGGATAAAAACGGTGACGGGATTATCCAGTACCGCGCGGGCAAAGCCCTGGATCCGGTAAAGCCAATTTTCACTGGCGAGCGCGGAAAATACGGTGAGCGTCTGGTCAGCAATGAGGCTGGCGCCAGTGCCAACGAAATTTATGTGGACCGGGACATTATGGTCATGGCCAATCCCGAGATCGCACAAATGCCAAACTGGGTGGTCGCGCTAATAGCCGCTGGCGCTGTTGCTGCTGCTTTATCCACAGCCGCTGGTTTACTGCTGGTGATTTCAAGCTCTATATCTCACGATCTGATGAAGCGCACTTTTATGCCCAATATCACCGATAAACAAGAATTGCTGTCAGCGCGACTCGCTGCCGTCGCCGCGATTCTGGTAGCTGGCTGGTTTGGCATTAACCCGCCAGCTTTTGTTGCCCAGACTGTAGCTTTCGCCTTCGGCATGGCGGCCGCATCACTGTTTCCGCCTATTGTTATGGGGATTTTTTCCAAACGAGTCAACCGCCAGGGGGCCATCGCAGGCATGCTCACCGGGCTAGCACTAACGGTCGGCTATATCGTCTATTTCAATTTTATGGAGCCCGGTCTCAATAATGCCGAACACTGGTTATTCGGCATATCCACCACTGGTATTGGCACTATAGGAGCCGCTGTGAATGTCGCTGTTACCCTCATCATTAGCCGCATGACAAGCGAACCACCCATGGAAGTGCAAGATATGGTCGACGATATTCGCATTCCGGCAGGTGCCGGTGTTGCTCACCACCACCAGGGTCTGCCTATAAAGACCCTCTAATTAATGTAAATCGCGCAACAAACAAATTATCAAGCTGCTTTTATCAAGCCAATTTTATCAAACAAAAAATCCGACAGTCAGAACTGGTAGGTTAGTCGAAGAGTAACATCATCTGAAAATTCCATTGGAGTAAAGATAGAGGCGGTATCGCTAGATTCTATTATGTTGACAAAACCTTCAATCGTCCAGGCATTACTCGGCTTATACCTAACTGCGGGCTGAATGTAATATCCATCGTTTAAATCATAAAGGACTGACATATCAACACGCCACACCAGGCTTGGAAAAGGTTGTTGAAATGCAAACACCAGGCCGTCCCAGCCGCCCCACCCGCTCTCCGAGCCGTTACCGGGTAATTTTTTCGCATCGCCACCAAGACCACTTAAATGGCGTCCAAGTAGATCACTCTCTGATTTATGCATCCACTCAAAAATAAAGAATGTTGCGGGAAAAGATTGCGAAAAGCGATGATACTTTTCAAGCACAACGCTTGTTACCCACTCATCTTCCTCAATAAAGTCAAGCGCCACGCCTGTTGCTGTAAATTTTTTATCGGGCGTATAGCTACCTTCAAGACGGACCACCAATTGATCCAATAGTGAATCTGGCTCTGCGTAGAAAATATAATTTAAGCCAAATCCAAATATATTCTCTGCTGCATACCGGGCCTCACCGCCGGCCTGCAAAGGGGTTCCAAAACCGGTCACCAACGTGTCAACGATTACCTCGGCCTTTTCAAGTGTTGAAACATGTGGGTCGCCCGGCGCGTCGGTCAGCCCAAAAAAAGAAAATAAGGTAAAGGCATCGTTAAGATAATCCCAATCATCCACCAGACTATTCAGTACCTGCAGGCCGTCAAGGCCCCCGCGTCCTGTTGTGCCAAACCAGTCTTCCGTTGAGTTAAGACCAAATTCGCCGGTCAGATCCTGCGTGAACGGCTGACTCCCAACCACTGCGCCAGATGGCCCAAGCGGTCCGTTCAGCGGGTTGCCCGGCGGCAGCACCAGACCGCCTTCGACCAACCTAAATATCGGATCGGGATTATGTCGGCTTACGGCAAAAAACTGCACCCCAAGGTCACCCAACTGACCGCGCAAACGTAAACCAAAATTGATGTTATCGTCTACCTTGTCAAAACCTGGGCCGTAATCAATCGTTAATGGATAGGGCGTCAAATTGTAGGGCGAGCCACGGTTCGGCAAAACAGACGGCTGGAACATCTGCGCAAAAACCTCAAGCTCCCATTCCTGGTTAAGGTTATAACTGGCTCGTATACCCGGCGCAGACAGGCGCTCGTCGGCGTATTCTTCAGCACCGAAATCCAGGAACAGGTGTCGCCGTAAATCGAGGCCGTTTGCCACGTCCGCAACCCGGAAAAACAAGGCTTCGCCCCAGGCGATCTGTTGCTGGCCCATACGCACCCATAATGGTCCATTTACGTAATCCAGGTAGGCTGAAGGCAGATCAATCATGTAGTGATTACTACTGTGAGACAAATAAGTGGCTTCGTTACCATGATTATCGACATTAAAAAGATTGGGACTGCCGTAGTCTTCAAACACGTCGGGCTGATAGTAGCCACGCAATTTGACAAGCCCGGTCCAATTATCGGAAATCGTCATACTAAAATCGACCTCTGCTCGCGTGGCAAAGACATTCCAGTCGGCTTCCTGATCTAACTTGGGTTTATCTAATGTAGGCGGTATAGCCCCAGACGAACAAATCCCGTTACCCGGCGCCCCACCCCCCAACACATCGAGCAGAGCACATGCGCCTGGATCGGTCAGCGCAAGATTCGGCCGGGATTTACCATTCAGCGGATTACCAGGAGGGTTTTGCGGATTCTGATCATTGCTGATCTTGTAGGCCATTTCCTGGCGGATAAAGCCAGATATATCCACTTCCATTGCCTGTGCTGTTTGTATTATCGGTAGGCTTACTGCCAGTGTCAGAACTGATATTGCCAGTTTCACTTCGTTGTTACCCCTCATTTTAATTTTTAAAACAGCCCCGGTATTCGAAACCCTGTACGCCTGAAAGAAATCACAACATCATAAAGAAAAATTCTATTTTCAAAATGACCCAGCAACCATGCTGGCGAATAGCTCAGTTGTAGACGGATGTTGCGCATATAGATGCAACGCCCGACTCGATTTGCCCGCTCACGCTACTAACAAACGCTTTCGGTGTGGCTGGAACCCATTGAATAGGTGGCCTATGCATTTTTGTGCTTGCACAGTAAGACCATGTTTGTGCATAAGACTAAATAGCGAATGCACGTGAGAACCACCGTGGATTATAGGCCGCACGCGAATTTGATTGATGAGTTCACAATAACTTGGAGGGTTTTTGAAATCAATATAAGCAAGCGCCCGTGTCTGTTTCAGCCTCCTAAATGGCAGTTTATGCATGAAGACGGGGGCATGGCAGTGAGGACGGGGTCAGTTCAGGACGATTGTCCCCGTTAGAGAGTGTGCGTCAAACTGGGGTAGGTTCAATCTAGCCCCAGTGTTGTTCGACACTCATAGTATTGCGATGAAAGGCCCCAGAACTTCCAACCAGCCAGGGAAATTATTTGCCTACAATTTTATAACTTTTCGTTTATAGTTTAATAAATAAAGTTGCTTGCAATACGACCAATTCAAAACAAAATGGAGGGTGATATGACCAGGGTCCACAGATCGAACATTACAAAAATGCGCTCAATAACGAGTATTATTACTGTGTTATTAGTCACTTCAGGAGTGGCTTACTCTGAGGCGGACAAAAATAAAGGGCCAGACTATCAGGCACCGCGTAATTCTCAGGGCCACCCAGACCTGCAGGGGATATGGGATTTTCGCACACTAACCCCGCTGGAACGTCCTCTCGAGCTAGGAGAAAAGGCTGTATTTTCCGCTGAAGAGGCGGAGGCATTTCGTCAGAAAGAGGTCGCGAGTCATGATGTTGATAAGCAAAGGGATATCCCGGCCGCATTCGACGTAGAAGGGGCCTATAACACTTTCTGGTGGGATTTTGGCACTGAAATGAACGAGGATCGGCGTACATCGCTAATTGTCGATCCACCTAATGGACGTCTGCCTGAACTTACGCCAAAAGCTCGGGAAGATATGAAAAGGAACCTTCTACACACCCCGCCGGTAAGAGTGTTTGGCTCGCTTGGAGAAGTGACATTTCGACCCAAAGGACCAGAGTCACTCGGGCTTTCTGAACGTTGCCTGGTGGGATTCAATGCTGGTCCGCCACTTATACCGAGCGCCTA
>QNFP01000114.1 GCA_003645535.1 Gammaproteobacteria bacterium
CACCCAACACCAACAAATGGGGACGTTGTCCACTGCCATTTTCGCTACTACTATCCCGACCCTCTATGCCATCGCCATCTCTACGAGCGCTTACTCTACGACCACTTACTCTACGACCAACACCACGCTGTTCAGGCTCAGGAAGATCACTTATCGCTTTTCGCACCGGATTCCCGTAGTGCTCAGCCCCGGGCAGGCTACCGGGAAAAGCCTCCAGCACCCGCGTAGCAATTTTGGCGAGCAATCGGTTAGTCGTCCCGGCAACTCCATTTTGCTCATGTATCACCAACGGCACACGTAATAACCAGGCTGCCACCCCACCGGGGCCGGAGGCAAAACCACCCAGACCTAGCACCGCATCGGGTCGCACATCCCTCATCACGCACAGCGATTGCCAGACCGCTGTTAATAATTGCCAGGGCGCTTTAAGCTTGCCGAGCAGTCCTTTCTTGCCGCGCAAGCCACTGATATTTATAAAGCGGATAGGGAATTCGTTAAGCGGAACAAGCTGCGCCTCAACACCGCGCCGGGTGCCCAGCCAGGTGACTGCCACGCCCCGTTCGCGCAATTCTTCCGCCACCGCCAGTGCCGGAAAAACGTGCCCACCAGTACCGCCTGCCATCACCAACACACGCCTAGCCTCCATGTCCACTGTGCTCGATCTGTACTGTTTTCGATTTCTGTTTCATTTCCAGACCGGCGCGCAGGATCAGCGCAACGATCAAACTGGAAACCAGCAAACTACTGCCCCCATAACTGATAAATGGTAACGTTAATCCCTTGGTCGGTAGAAGACCTGACGTCACACCAAGATTAATAAAAGCCTGCCCGGCGAGCATGATGCCGAAACCAAAAACCGCATAGGCGACAAACCAGTTCTGACGCGCTACCGCCCAACGACCAATGGCAAATATCCGTACCACCAATAGCACCAACAAAGCCAACACGACCAGCACACCTAATAGACCGAATTCCTCCGCAAAAATAGCGAATACAAAATCGGTGTGCGCTTCGGGAAGATAAAATAGTTTCTGCACACTGTTACCCAGCCCCACACCAAACCACTCACCGCGGCCAAACGCTATCAACGATTGAGTGAGCTGATAGCCGCTGTCGTATCTGTCCGCCCAGGGGTCAAGAAAGGTAATCAGGCGTTGAAACCGGTAAGGTGAAGCAACGATCAATGCCACCACAGCAACCACTGCAACCAGCAGTAAAGCAACAAACTGCACCAGGCCTACGCCAGCTAGAAACAGCATAGCCAGCACCGTGCCCCCGATGACCATAGTGGAGCCAAAATCAGGTTCCATTAACAGCAGCAGACTAAACAGCCCGAGAATACCGACCGGTTTGGCAAAATCTTGCCATTGTTCACGCAATTGTATTTGATGACGTTGCAAATAGGCCGCGATGAAAATGATCATGCCCAGTTTGCCGAGTTCAGATACCTGCAGGGTAAGGGGGCCAGCGCGAAGCCAGCGCGAACTTCCATTGACCTGATGCCCGACACCGGGAATCAGCACCACAACCAGTAACACCATGCTACCTGCCAATAAAACCCCGGCAGATCGATACCAGACCGACATGGGTATTTGCAGGACTATCAACGCCCCGGTAATACTTATAAGCAAATAAAGCAGATGGCGTTTTAAGAAGAAAAACTCACTGCCATAACCGTATGCGGAATAACCGATTGACGCGGACAACACCATGACAATTCCGATGGATATCAACGCGCATACACACAGCAACAAGGGCTTATCCACCTCGCCGAGCACGATCGGTTGCCTTAACCGGGCCACCCATTGCTGAGTATCGGCTAACACAGCGCCTCCACTGCGGCTATGAAACTATCACCGCGTTCAGCAAAGCCAGAAAACATATCGAAACTGGCGCAGGCCGGCGACAGCAGTACCATATCGTCGGCACCCGCTCGCTGTGCCGCTAAACTGACGGCCGACACCATCGAATCAGCAAACAAAATTTCTGTCCCTGTTGGCAGGCCGCGGCCCAGCTGATGGGCATCCTCACCCAGTAAAATGGCGGATCTTACACGGCCCTCAGCAGCGGCTTCCAGCACGGAAAAGTCCTGACCTTTACCCTGGCCACCTGCAATTAGGACAAGGTTCATATCACCAGCATTTGCGAGCCCATGTATCGCTGCAACAGTGGCGCCGCAATTGGTGGCCTTGGAGTCATTTATCCAGCTCACACCTGCTATTTCTGCAATGGTCTGACAACGGTGCGCCAGGCCGGTGAATTGACATAAAACCTGCAACATCTCATCGCCGGCAATGCCTGCCGCATGAGCAAGCGCCATTGCCGCCAGAGCATTGGCGACATTGTGGCGTCCTTTAATACCCAGCCTGGAGGTGGGCAGTAGTGGCTCAAATTCATATGCCAGATAACTTTCGCCATCTTTTTCGAGCAGCCCAAAACCCCTTAAATCCGGTTTGCCAAGACCAAAACTCCAGGTCGCTACCGATGTCGGCAACAGTGGTTGGGACAGGGCATCATCCCGATTGACGACCACTTTTTTAGCACCCCTGAAAATACGGTGTTTTGCGTGATGGTAGGCTGGCATATCAGAGTAACGATCCATATGGTCAGCACTAACATTGAGGACGGTGACTACCTCGGCATTAAGTTTATCCACCAGTTCGAGCTGAAAACTCGACAGCTCAAGCACGTATAAATCTCGTTCGGCAGCCAATAAATCCAGCGCCGGCGGACCTAGATTACCGCCAACACCGACATTTTTGCCGGCGGCAGCGGCCATTTCACCCAACAGGGTAGTCACCGTGCTTTTGCCATTGGAGCCGGTAATGGCCACTACCGGCGCCTTTGCGGCGGCCATAAATAGTTCGATATCACTGGTCAGCATCGCACCCTGTGCCACCGCCTCTATCAATGCCGAATGATCCGATGGCACACCCGGGCTGACCACCAAACGGTCTGCTGCGGCCAGTGTTTCGGGATTGAAACCGCCCAGCTCCACCATAATATCTGGCAAGGTTTCTCGCAGTTCAGCGAGACCCGGTGGCTCGGCACGACTATCTACCACCACAAAAGATTCACCCTGTGCAGCCAGAAAACGAGCCACAGACAGCCCGGTCGCGCCGAGGCCCACCACCACGGTCAGCCTGTCACTGGCAATCAGATTTGTCACCGTCTGCTCTTGCATCTATCTGTCGTCATCGTAGTTTTAATGTCGCCAGCCCAAACAGGACCAACATGACTGTAATAATCCAGAAACGCACAATTACCCGTGGCTCTGGCCACCCTTTTAATTCGAAATGATGGTGAATCGGCGCCATGCGAAAAATGCGTTTACCGGTGAGCTTAAAAGATGCCACCTGCAAAATAACCGACACCGTTTCCAGCACAAAAATGCCTCCCATGATAAACAGCACAATCTCATGGCGGACGATTACCGCTATAACTCCTAATGCTGCGCCGAGCGCAAGCGCGCCCACATCACCCATAAAAATTTGCGCGGGATAGGTGTTGAACCACAGAAAACCCAAACCAGCGCCGCCGAGGGCAGCACAAAACACAACCAGCTCACCGGCACTGCGTATGTAGGGAATATGCAGGTAGTTAGCAAACTCCACATTACCGGCCAGGTAGGCAATCACCCCCAAAGCCCCACCCACCAGTACGGTGGGCATAATGGCAAGTCCATCAAGGCCATCGGTCAGGTTTACAGCATTACTCGAACCAACAATAACCAGGTAGCTAAAGACGATATAAAAGACGCCCATATCCCAGGCGACATTCTTGAAAAAGGGTACGATCAACTGCGTTTCGGCAGGCGATCCCGCTGACATAAACAGGAATATAGCGGCGCCGAGACCAACTACCGACTGCCACAAATATTTCCACCGTGCTGGCAGGCCCTGAGAGCTTCTGTCGACCACCTTACGGTAATCGTCCACCCAACCCACCGCGCCGAACAAAAAAGTTACCGCCAGTACAGTCCACACATAACGGTTAGATAAGTCCGACCACAATAGCGTGCTGACAAAAATAGACATCAATATCAGCGCCCCACCCATTGTCGGGGTACCGGCTTTAGTGAGGTGACTTTGCGGACCATCGTCTCTGATAGTTTGGCCGATTTGCAACTCGTTGAGGCGCTTGATGACTTTTGGCCCCATCAGCAAGGATATCGACAACGACGTCATTACCCCCAAAATCGCACGCAGAGTAAGATACTTGAAGACAGCGAACGCACTGACAAACTGTACCAGGTAGTCAGCCAGCCAATAAAGCATCAGGCATTCCCCCTGCTGGTGATTTGTTTTACTACCTCATCCATACTCGCACTACGAGAACCTTTAACCAGTACGGTTACACCAGCACGTAACTCTTTAACAAGACTGCCACAAAGCTCTGCTTTACTGTTGAACGACTGGGCGCCAGCGCCAAATCCGGCCACGGCATGGGCACACAGCTCACCTGTGGCCAGCAACATGTCGATATTATTATCGCGGGCGTACTCCCCTACTTCTCGGTGTAAGCGCCTGGCGTCGGCTCCGAGTTCTGCCATATCACCCAGCACCAGAAGCCGACGACCATCAAGCTCCGCTAACAGATCTATCGCCGCTTTCACAGAACCCGGGTTAGCGTTATAGCTATCGTCAATCACCTGGCATTGCTCTATGCCAGCTTTAAACTCCATACGCCCAGCCACAGCCGGCGTGGCTTCCAGCCCGGCCGCGATAGCGGTTGCATCCATGCCTGCAGCCAGGGCACAGGCGGTGGCGGCAAGAGCGTTGTTTACGTTGTGGCGACCCGAAATTTGTAACTGGACTGGCAGTTGCTCGTCATGTAGATGGAGAATAAACCCGGCGCAACCGCGCATATCCAGGCGAATATCGCTGGCGTAAACGTCGGCATCGCACTTATCGATACTAAACGTTACTGTTTCCAGGCAAGGTAGCCTTTTTCGCCACTGTTCTGTCCAGGGCTCATCCAGGTTCAACACTGCGGTGGCGGAAGCATCGAGCCCACGATATATCTCGCCTTTGGCCGCAGCCACACCGGCAAGCGACCCAAAACCTTCGACGTGGGCCGGTGCTACATTCGTTATCACGGCGATAGTAGGTTTGGCCAGAGTCACCAGGTAGTCTATTTCACCGGCGGCACTAGCACCCATCTCGACCACCGCAAAACGATGCTCCGGGGCCAACGCTAATAGTGTTTTTGGCACGCCAATATGATTGTTCAGGTTGCCTGAAGTGGCTAGCACCGGCGCTGCGCAATTAAGGATACGCGCCAACATTTCCTTCACGGTGGTTTTGCCACAACTGCCGGTAATCGCAATCAACGGGCCATCAAACTGTTGACGCGCGAGAACCGCCAACTGGCCCAGAGCAAGGGTAGTATCAGGTACAACCCATTGCGGGATATCTAGCTGTTTTTCAGGATACTGGACAACGAAGCCGCTGGCCCTGGTTGCCGCCTGTTTAAGAAAAAGGTGGGCATCAAATGCCTCTCCACGCAAGGCCACAAACAGGTCACCAGCTGCCAGCGTACGGGAATCTGTTGAAACACTGCGAAACTGGCAATCGGGATACAGTAATGTTCCACCATAAGCCACCGCGGCCTGGGACAGGATTAACTCATGCACTGTCATCACCCAAACCTCTTCTGCTCGCACTTCCAATATCCGCATCCCTGCTACGCAAGGCAAGACGCGCCTGCGCCGCATCAACGAAGGGCAGGCGATTGTCGCCAGTTATCTGATACTCTTCATGGCCTTTGCCAGCAATTAGTACGGTATCGGCTGGCGCAGCGTGGACAATGGCAAAATGAATAGCCTCTGCCCGATCCTCAATGCTATGAAACGGACGACTCGCCCCAGCGAGAATGTCACTAATAATCTTTGCCGGCGCTTCGCCCCGCGGGTTATCGCTAGTCACTACGACTTCATCGGCTAAGCGCTCAGCCACTGCACCCATTTCCGGACGCTTGCCCCTGTCCCGCTCGCCACCACAACCAAACACACACCATAACTTGCTGCCAGCAGTATTCCTGGTGGTCGGGCCCAGCGTGGCAAGCACTTTTTCCAGCGCATCCGGAGTGTGAGCATAATCCACAATAACCAGGGGTCGCGAGTCATCACTGACGACTTCCAGGCGCCCAGCCACAGGGCGCAACTTTGCTACGGCGTCCACCACATCGCCCAGCTGCAAACCCGTTGCACAGGCCACAGCAATCACCGCCAGCAAATTGCTCAGATTAAATTCACCGATAAGCCGGCTGCGCAATCGGGCCTTGCCCCAGGGGGTGACAATGTCCGCTTCCAGACCATGGCCAGACAAACTCACAGCATCGGCAAAAACCGAGGCTGAGCTGTCTGCAACTGAATAGGAATAACATTTGATATGTCGGGCCAGGGATTCTGTCAGAGCAACACCAGCCCTGTCGTCCACATTAATCACTGCAAATTGCAGGCCCGGTTGAGCGAACAGCTTTTTCTTGCTGGAAAAATAATCCGCCATCGCGCCGTGGTAATCGAGGTGATCCCGACTCAGATTGGTGAACACAGCACCGCGCATACGGATACCGTTAATTCGGCCCTGATCAAGGCCATGTGATGATACTTCCATGGCTACATAACCCGCGCCACGGGCATACATATCAGCTAATATTTGTTGGCCCAGCACTGCATCCGGTGTCGTCAGGCCAGTAGCCGTCATCTCCAGGGAAGATAATTCCGCGTCTGCCATGCCATAGCCGAGTGTGCCAATGACTCCCGCCGGTACATCCAGGTGGTTAAACAATTGCGCCAACAGCTGGGTACAGGTTGTTTTTCCATTAGTGCCGGTAACACCGATCACATTTACATGATTACTGGGCTCGCCGTAAAACCTGCCTGCTATCGCACTAACATTCTTCGCCAGTTCAGCAATCAACAAGACAGGCACGGGGCAATCTAGCGCAATACCCTCTTGCCAGTCCTCCTGCCAGCCGGTTTGCTCGGCGATCACCGCCACGGCACCCGCTGCAATGGCCTCAATAATAAACATGCGGCCATCGGTGTTGTTATGCTGGCCAGCACCGGGGGCTGCTATGCCAGGTGCGGCTCCAGGCACCGCTATAAAAAGGTCTCCCGGCTCTATGTTACGGCTATCCAGCTGTATTCCGCTGATCTCCAGGTGCCCGACAGCATCAGACAAACCCTCGTCGGGCAGCAAATGTCGCAACTCCGCAACACACCTGCTTGCCATTGCCGCCATCACGTTGCACCGCCCCGTGCTCGCGGCGGTTTTGTTGCGGCAGCGAGATCCCGAATCTTAGCCGACCTTTCTATCTCGGACTTCTCCATCTCGGGCTCACCCGTATCCAGTTCACCTGCATCCGGCTTACCTGTATCAGACTCACCTGTATCAGAGTGGGCCGAAACAGCATCAACGCCAAGCTCTTCGTCAGAGCGGACAGCGGGAGGTATATTCAAAAAACGCAAAGCATCGGCGGTCACCCTGGCAAACACCGGAGCTGCAACCAGGCCACCGAAGTATTCCTTGCTGCGCGGATCATTGATGACCACTACTGTCACCAGCCGGGGAGCATCCGCCGGCACCATACCGGCGAACAAAGAAACATAGCGATCCTGCTGATAACCGCCGGCGCCAACCTTGTGACTAGTACCGGTTTTACCGGATACCTCGTAGCCAGAAATAGCCGCGCGCGTACCGGTACCGCCTTTTTCAATCACCGCCTTCAACATTTCGCGAATATCAGCGGCAATATCGGCACTTATAACGCTTTCTGAAATCGCCGCAAGCTCGTCATCCTCCGATGATACCTTTAACAATGACACGGGCGTTTTGACGCCATTATTAGCCAATACGCCATAAGCCTGAGCCAATTGCAAGGGCGTGACCGCAATACCGTAACCAAATGCCAGTGTCGCTCTCTCAACGGGCCGCCAGCGCTGTTTGTTAGGCAACAGCCCCGGGGCCTCACCGGGGAAGCCAGTCCCTGGGCTCCGGCCTAACCCTACCCGCTCGAAAACACCGCGGATAGCTTCCGGCTCCAGCTCCATGGCAATCTTGGTGGTACCCACCTGGCTCGATTTTTTAAGAATACCGGTCATATCCAGAGCACCATAGTTACGATGATCATAGAATGTTTTCCGACCCACGCGGTAATAACCGGGACTGGTGTTTATCACTGTGTCGGGGCTAAATTTACCACTCTCTAATGCCGCCACCATGGTCAACGGTTTCATCACCGAACCGGGCTCAATAAGATCTATCACTGCGCGATTGCGCATGGCTGCAGTATCCAGCCGGCGACGATCATTGGGGTTATAGGATGGCTGATTTACCATCGCTAATATTTCGCCAGTCTGCACATCAAGCGTCACCACCGAACCAGAAGCAGCATGGAAACGCGAAATCGCTGCTTTCAACTCGCGATACGCAGAGTATTGCAGACGCAGATCTATGCTCAGAGCAAGGTTCTTGCCTGGTTTCTCACTCCTTATCAGCTGCAAATTCTTGATGACACGGCGCTTGCGATCCTTGAGCACCTGCCGAGCACCGGGGTGACCCGCCAGCCAATTATCAAAAGCCAGCTCCATTCCTTCCTGCCCGTCATCATCGATATTAGTAAAGCCTACCAGCTGCGCAGTCACCTCCCCTGCCGGATAGTAGCGCTTATACTCTGTCTTTTTAAAAATACCGGGAAGGCCCAGGGCGAGTACCGCTTCCGCCCCATTGGGAGTCATGCGACGGGATAAATACATGAACTCCTTATCGGCGTACGCGGCAACCCGTTTTTCCAGCGCTTGCTCCTGGACATCCAGTAGCCGCGCGAGCGGGGCAAGGTTAGCTTCTGTTAACTGAAACACCTGGGGGTCGGCACATATCGACACGACCGGCGTGCTAACAGCAAGAGGCTCACCCCTGCGGTCCGTGATAACACCGCGGTAAGCGGGAATTTCTTCCGTGCGCACCATGCGCGCATCACCCTGCTTCTTCAAAAACCTGAAACCATGATCCACATCCGGCAGCACCTGCAAGCGAGTGATCTGCCACAACGCGGCCAACGGCAACAAGCCCAGACAAAAAACCACAACAACAAAACGCCAGCGCGGGATACCCACCAATTGCGCGCCGGGTTTACCACTCCGACGTGCGGTGCCTGATGTCAATTTACTCTTCAATCCAGGCGTCAAGGCTTCACCATTACTATTTCTTCCAGTGGTGGCACCTGCATAGTCAGCTTTTGTCGAGCCAGTATTTCAACACGTTGCAAAGAAGCCAGTGAGCTCTCCTCGAGCAAATATTGCCCCCATGCTACTTCCAGGCGATGCTTTTTCTGTTCCAGCACCGCCAGCTCTGTGTACAACACACGATTTTGATGACTGACATAAACCACTGCCAGCCCGCTGAGCAACACCGACAGCCACAGAACTGTGATTACTTTTGACAGGCCCGCCCCCTTTGCCAAAACGCCGCGAGTCATGCCAGCTTCTCCGCCACGCGCATAACGGCACTGCGGGCGCGTGGGTTTGCCATTACTTCCTGTTCGCTGGCCTTGATCGCTTTACCCACAGATCGCATCCGCCGCAATATCTC
>QNFP01000115.1 GCA_003645535.1 Gammaproteobacteria bacterium
GAAGTGTCGCCAAGGTTATCGAGTTCGTTAGCTGCCACCTTGCGCAAAATACGCCGCATGATCTTACCGGAGCGGGTCTTGGGTAAACCTGGTGCCCATTGAATAAGATCAGGTTTGGCGATGGAGCCGATTTCTTTAACACACATGGCAAGCAGCTCTTTACGTAACTCCTCCGAAGGCTCGTCACCGGCCATCAGGGTCACATAAGCATAAATGCCCTCCCCCTTGATCGCATGGGGATAGCCAACAACAGCTGCTTCGGCTACTTTTTCATGGAGCACCAGAGCACTCTCGACTTCTGCAGTGCCCATCCGGTGCCCGGAAACATTTAACACATCGTCAACGCGGCCAGTAATCCAGTAGTAACCATCCTCATCACGACGTGCACCATCACCGGCAAAATAATATCCGGGGTATGTGGAAAAATAAGTTTCAATCAGCCGATCGTGGTCGCCATAAAGCGTGCGAAGTTGCCCCGGCCATGATGACTTGATCACCAGGACGCCTTCGCCGGCTCCTTCTATTTCCTTGCCGTCGCCATCCAGTAATGCTGGCTCCACACCAAAGAAAGGCACTGTTGCCGAACCAGGTTTAAGGTCTATGGCACCGGGCAGCGGTGTGAGCATCTGTCCACCGGTTTCAGTTTGCCACCAGGTATCAACTATGGGGCAGCGGGATTGACCAATTATTCGGTAATACCACTCCCAGGCCTCAGGATTAATGGGCTCGCCAACGGTACCCAGTAGTTTAAGGGACGCTCTTGATGTCGACTCGACAAAGGAGTCTCCAGCACCCATCAGGGCACGCAATGCCGTTGGTGCCGTGTAAAACTGGTTAACCTTGTGTTTATCTACCACCTGCCAGAATCGTGAGGCATCTGGATAAGTCGGTATTCCTTCAAACATCAGGGTAATACCGCCATTACACAAGGGCCCATAAACGATATAGGTATGCCCGGTCACCCAACCGACATCGGCAGTACACCAGTAGACATCGCCGTCGTGGTAGTCAAACACATACTTATGGGTCATCGCCGCCTGCAGCAAATAACCGCCGGTAGTATGCAGTACGCCTTTGGGTTTACCAGTTGAACCCGAGGTATACAAAATAAACAGCGGATCTTCAGCATCCATTGACTCAGGGGCGCACTCGCTTGCCATCTGCTCAGTGATTTCGTGATACCAGACATCCCGGCCGTCCTGCCAGGCTATTTCCCCACCGGTGCGCTCAACAACCAGGCAGGTATGCACATTTGGGCATTGCGCGAGAGCCGTATCAGCATTCTTTTTTAAAGGAACATTACGGCCGCCGCGCACGCCTTCATCTGCGGTAATCAGTACGTGACAGTCAGAGTCCTGTATTCGACCTTTAAGTGCATCGGGCGAAAAACCACCGAATACCACCGAGTGAACAGCACCGATACGCGCGCAGGCCAGCATGGCATAGGCTGCTTCCGGAATCATGGGCATGTAAATGCACACCCGATCGCCTTTTTTTACACCGCGGCTATGCAGCGCATTGGCGAGCTTACAGACATGGCTGTAGAGTTCCCGGTAAGTAATTTTTCGGTCAACTGTGGGGTCATCCCCTTCCCAGATAATCGCGGTCTGCTCACCGCGCGTGTCCAGGTGACGATCAATACAATTCACGGTCACGTTTAACTTGCCGCCGGCAAACCAGGATGCCTCACCCTTGCTTAGGTCAGACTCGCAGACTGTATTCCAGGGCTGCTCCCAGGTTAAAAATAGCTCCGCCTGCTCAGCCCAAAATTGATCTGGCTCAGCAATTGAACGCTGGTACATCTCCTCATAGGTTTTTTTGTCGATATGGGCATTTTTAGCCCAGGCTTCCGGTACGCGATGAACGGGGAATTCAGACATGATAGCCCTCCTGCAACTGGTGAATTCGGCCAAACAACTTCGGCCGGTATTCTGTCACAATGGCAAGGCAAGGGCTATATTGACAGACTGCTTTGTGATTTGCGTAAGCTTAGCAATGCTGGTGACAATTAACTTGTGGCTATTAAATATTGACTACTAAATATTGGGAATCAAAGAGTGTTGATCAAACAGTTTGAACGCCACAGGAACGGGCAATGACAGAATCGTATAAAAATTACTCGGGAAAAACCTGCCCAGGAACTAATCCCGATTCAGGATACCGCCTGTACAGGGATAGTATTGGCAGTACGATCAATGCTGTTATCTTCGTTGAGATAAACCAGTTTAGGCTGGTGTATTTCCATTTCGGCTTCGGAAAATTGACCGTAGGTGGCAATAATAATGCGATCACCGACCTGTACCCGACGCGCTGCAGCGCCATTCATCGAGATAGTGCCAGAACCGGCCTCGGCTTTGATGATATAGGTAGTAAAGCGCTCACCATTATTAACGTTATAAATATCAATCTGCTCAAACTCACGCATACCGGCAAGCTCCAACAAATTACTATCAATAGCACAGGATCCATCGTACCAAAGTTCGGCCTGAGTGACGGTGCCCATATGCAATTTGGCTTTTAGCATGTTACTCAACATGGTTGAATTGCCCCTCTACTGCTGCCGACAGCCCCAGATCCAGGCTGACGTTATCAATTAACCGAGCACCACTGGCGTACATCGCCCCCAAAATGGTGACTTCCTTATCATCGTGGGCGGCTCGCTCCAGACTTTTGGAGTTGCGAATACTAACATAATCTACACGAAATCCACCCTTTTCTAATTTTTCTGTAGCGAGCTCTTCTAACAGGGCAAAATCACGGCCACCATCAGCGATCTGCTCACGACACCAACACAGCGTTTCATAAAGAATCTTCACCTGAGACCGCTCATCGTCTAATAAAAAACTGTTTCTGGAACTGAGCGCCAGACCATCGTGATCTCGTGCAATTGGCGCTCCAACAATATCAACGGGAATACAAAGATCCTCGACCATACGCCGAATAACAGCCAGTTGCTGGAAGTCCTTAATGCCAAAGATAGCTTTATCGGGCTGCACTATGTGCAATAGCTTGGACACCACTGTGGTCACGCCTTCAAAGTGCCCAGGTCTACTAGCGCCACACAGTATATCGGTCATCGTTGGCACCACCACCCTGGTCTGGTCTGCCATCCCGTTAGGGTATATTTCATTTTCGTCAGGATAAAATAAACAATCGCAGCCCTCGCCAGCAAGCTTGCGGACATCATCCTCGAAGGTGCGCGGGTACTTCTCCCAGTCTTCGTTCAAACCAAACTGCAGTGGGTTAACAAATATACTGGCGACCACCACATCACAGTTTTCCCGGGCCAGACGAATTAACTGCAAATGGCCCTCATGCAGATTACCCATAGTTGGCACAAAGCCAACCGTTTTACCTGCCTTTCGTTCTGCCCCAAGGACCTCACGCATGCCCGATATAGTGTGGTAGATTTTCATGTTATGCATCACGGTAGCATCCATCACTTCACCCCTGGAAATCAATTGGTCTGGAAAAGCCATCAGTTCGTCTCTGCAAACCATCAGTTCGTCTCTGCAAAATAATCCCGCGCCAGGTTTTCAAAACGTGTGTATTTGCCAATAAAAGCCAGTCGCGCAGTACCAATAGGTCCATTCCTTTGCTTACCGATGATTATTTCGGCCATACCTTTATCCTGAGTATCCTCGTTATACACTTCGTCTCTGTAGATAAAAACGACCACATCAGCATCCTGCTCGATAGCACCAGATTCTCGCAAATCAGAATTAACGGGCCGTTTATTAGGCCGTTGCTCGACATTTCGGCTGAGCTGAGAAAGTGCGACCATCGGACAATCAAACTCCCGGGCAATAATTTTCAGCTCGCGTGATATTTGCGATATTTCCTGCACCCTGCCGTCAGCCGGTGTACTGGCACTCATCAACTGAAGATAATCGACCATAACCAGAGCCGGCGTACCATGCTCTCTTGCTAACTGCCGAATACGATTGCGTAATTCAAGAGGGCTGATACCGGGCGTATCATCGATAAATAGCGGCCGATCCTTAAGCCGTGAGGCGGCCCCAGAAAGCCTGGTAAAGTCGTCCGGGTTAAGATTGCCACTGCGCATTCTGGTTTGATCTATCTTGCCCATTGACGACAGCAGACGAATGATCAACTGGTTGGCCGGCATTTCCATACTAAACACCAGCACCGGCCGCTCCTGATGCAACATGGCATGCTCAACCATATTCATGGCAAAAGATGTTTTGCCCATGGACGGACGCCCGGCCACTATTACCAGGTCGGCATTCTGCCAACCGGAAGTCATTTCATCCAGATCATCAAAACCGGTGCTCAGCCCGGTAATATCCTCGTCGCTGTTAAACAGCTCTTCAATGCGATCTATTGCCTGGCGCAGCAAATCAGTAACATTTTGAAAACCGCCCTGGCGGGGGCGATCCTCCATCACTTCCATCAATCGCTGCTCGGCTTCAGCGAGCAATTTAGTGCTGTCCCAACCCAGAGGGTTGTAGCTTTTCTCGACAATATCGCTCGCCGCAGCAATCAGCTTGCGCACGGTGGCACGTTCGAGAACAATCTGGGCGTAGGCGAGAATATTGGCCGCACTGGGAGTATTGCGGGTCAGCTCGACCAGGTAGGCATCCCCGCCGACCTGATCTAGCGACTTGCTTTCCTTAAGGGTTTCGGAAAGCGTAATAACGTCCAGCGGCTGGTCAGCAACAGACAGCTGGTGCATCGTCCTGAAAATCAATTGATGATCAAGACTAAAGAAGTCCTTTTCACCAATAAGAGCCGTGACACCGTCAAAGGCATCATTAGCCAGCATAAGGCCGCCGAGGACAGCCTGCTCAGCCTCTATAGAATGAGGTGGCTGGGGAGTTAATCTGTTGTTAGACAAGGTCTCGGGCATAACCGGTCCCACAATAACAAAAGCAACGTCCTTGCTTAAGAACCAGGGATTAAGGACTAAGGAATAATTCCTTACTAATCCCCGCAGCTAGTCTTGCTGCTGTTCAACAATATCAACCGTAATTGTCAACGATACATCAGTATGCAATTGCACTTGCACTTCATGCTCACCGAGATCACGTATAGCACCACCTGGCATTTTTACGTCACTTTTGGCAAGCTCGACACCCAATTCAGCGCAGGCACTGGCAATGTCGCGCGGGCCAATCGAACCAAACAGCTTGCCGCCTTCGCCTGCCACGGCGCTTATGTTCACCAGACCAAGATTTTCCAGCTTTTCCGCTAAACTCGTCGCTTCAGCCAGCTTGCCTGTAGCTGCACTCTCAAGGCCGGCACGACGCTCTTCAAATTCAGCGAGGTTTTCAGCAGTAGCAAATACCGCTTTGTGCTGTGGAATCAGAAAGTTTCTGCCAAATCCCGCCTTTACCGAAACCTTATCGCCGATATTACCGAGCTTACCCACTTTTTCCATCAATATCACATCCATTACCATTCCTCTATAAGCTAACTAATTACCTGTTTTTCGAGCCGCCAGTCGAGCTCGAATATTCAACATGCTATCCAAAAAGCCCAGCCCCACCAATACCGTACTCAGCGGACCTACCAACAATACCAAACCCATATAAAATAAAATCAGCCAGTGACCACTGAGCTGAGTAAAAGCCACCGTGTGGTGAACCAGCGCAATGCCGCCTAACAGTAAGGGCAAACCTAATAGATTACCCCAGGCAAAAAAATCTCCAGACAGGAGATAACATACGCAAAGCCCTGCCATCAAGCTTGCCGCAACTACGCGATCCATACGCACGGCGTGGAATTCGGTGCGGAATCCGCCCGGATTGTAAAGCAAAGCCTGCCACCAGCGCGCTAGTAACAAAGCGCCTATCGCGGTCAGTGCCACCGCCCAGGCAACCAGCCCGGCAAGGAACAGGTCGCTGAAAGACAGATCAATGACCTGACCCTGTTGCTCTGCCACTTGCTCAAACATAACCAGCAGGGCCGTACGCATCGCTTCTAGCTCGATCCCCAGAAAAAACTTAAGGGCTAATGATGCAGCAGCACTCGATAGCACAACGGCCATCAATGCCCAGGGCCATGACGCACTCGACCGCAGCACCAGGGCAGCTGCCAACACCACGACCACAGAAGCCAAAGAGGCCCATATCATCACCACATTCACTTCGGTGATCACGTCGGACATATTAAGCAATACGATTAGCGGCAATAAAGCCCAGAGCATCACCAGCATTGCATCGCCCGCGCTGCGCCGAAGAGCCACCAGGCCGACAGCTGCGGGACTAATCAATGGCAGTAAATTCCCAAATAAAGCAACTAACGCAGCTTTAAAACGTCCCGCCATAATAAACTGGGCGAGCAAATACATTGACCGGGGCCTGTACTTACTTATGGCTGTCCGTATATGGCAAAAGTGCAAGAAACCGCGCACGTTTTATTGCCGTGGCCAGTTGACGTTGATACCTTGCTTTTGTCCCACTAATCCGGCTAGGTACGATTTTGCCAGTTTCTGAAACATACTCTTTCAGTGTATCCAGATCTTTATAGTCGATTTCCACTACACCTTCAGCAGTAAATCGGCAAAATTTTCGACGACGATTAAAACGTGCCATGACTTATTCCTCCGCCTGTGTAGTTTGCGTGGTTGACGCTGCTTTTTCAGCGTCGGTTTCTTCCACCGTTTCTACGGCGCTTTCAACAACTTCAGAAACGACTTCTTCAGCGGTTTCTTCCACCGTTTCTACGGCGCCTTCAACAACTTCAGAAACAGCTTCTTCAGCGGTTTCTTCCACCGTTTCTACGGCGCCTTCAACAACTTCAGAAACAGCTTCTTCAGCGGTTTCTTCAACCACTGCTGCAGCAGCAGCGCTTTCAACGGCCGCCGCACGATCACTTTCCTCTTTTGCTGCGGCACGTTCACTTTCGCGACGCTGTCGGCTTTCTTTTTCAGCTTTATCAGCACGCTCGGCTTTCATCAGATCTGTTTCATCAGTAACTGGGCCGTCGCGCTTAACTACGAGGTTTCTCAGGATGGCATCGTTAAAACGGAAGATCGAGACCAGCTCGTCCAACTCCGCCTGACCACACTCTACGTTCATCATCACGTAGTGGGCTTTATGAATCTTGTTAATCGGGTAGGCTAATTGTCGACGCCCCCAGTCTTCACTGCGGTGTACCGTACCACCACCACCAGCAACTATACTGGTGTAACGCTCTACCATGCCCGGCACCTGCTCGCTTTGATCAGGGTGGACTATAAACACAATTTCGTAGTGTCGCATTGTAACTCCTCTCGGGTTAAAGCCGCCCGCATCAGGCGGTGTGGCAAGGAGAGTCCGTAATAAGCATTTACGGACTGGGCGCGCATTTTATGGCAAGCTCGATGGAATGGCAAATACTATACCGGTGGTACTTTACCGGTGGTGACGGCCCAGCCAGAAGAGAGCTAATCGGCTGCAAAGGTCACTTAATCAAAGGCAACTGTTGCAAAGATCACTACTCCAAAGGTCAGCAAACCTTACTTTCGATCATCCAGTGCCCGACGCAAGGCTGAAGAGCTGTGTGTTTTGTCATCACCTACAAACTCTATACGACCACCACAATTTTCTACTGCAAACCTTTCCGGCATTTTTTCAAGGGTGTAATCCGTACCTTTAGCCTGAATATGTGGCCGAAACAGCTCTATCAAAGGAATAGGCAAGGCGGCTTCCAATGGCACAACGTAACTGACCGCTTCGAGGGCGGCAATCACTTCCATGCGCTCTTCGCAGGGATTTATAGGCGCTTCGCGATGGGGATTGGTGCGAATTGATGCTTCGGTATTAACAGCGATAACAAGGATATTGCCGAGCGCTTTAGCAGCATCAAGATAACGCACGTGGCCAACGTGAAGAAGGTCAAAACAGCCATTGCCGAACACAATGATCTTTCCCTGGGCGCGATGCTCATCAAGTAGCGGAACAAGTGCCTCAGGGTCAGCAAAAATTTTGTTAAACGTCGTCATGCGTAGCACTCAGAATATCGCCAACAGGCAAAAATCCCCTGCAGTTTAGCGGGGATTGTTAGTAGAATATATACTCCATCGCTGTTACCCCTTCTGCAGTTGACCCTTATAAAAGGGCGAGATGCCAATGTCGAACACAACGCCGTTGAAAACTGTTGCCTTTACTGCACCCCCACAACGTATTCTGCTGGTGCTGCCCACCTGGGTGGGAGATGTAGTGATGACAACACCGTTCATACAGGCAATGTTCACGCATTTTCATACTGCCGAAATCACCCTGTTGATGCAGCGCCACATGTACCCGCTACTGGAAGGTAGCCCCTGGGTTGACCGATGCCAGTTCTGGCCGCCACGTAGCAAAAGTAAAGAGGCCCGACAGCAGTACAGAGGTCTAGTGGCAGAATTGCGTAGCCAGCATTTTGATCTGGCTATTATCCTGCCAAATTCTCTGCGCAGCGCCTGGCTTTGTTGGCGTAGTGGTGCCAGACGGCGAGTTGGATTCAATCGCGATGGCCGCAGAATGCTGCTGACCGATCCACTGACTGTTCCCAACAAAACTGTTGATGGCTACGAGCCCATACCGCTAGTCGATTACTACGCCTGCCTCGCACAGGCACTGGGTTGCGAGCACCCGGGAGATCGGCTCTCCCTGTTTACTACCACTGCCTGTGATCAGGCAGTGGACGAGCGCCTGCAGCAAGAGGGCATCGACAGCCAACACCCGCTGGTGGTAATTTCTCCAGGCGCGAATTTTGGTGCATCCAAATGTTGGGCTCCAGAACGCTTTGCCGCCGTGGCGGATCAACTAATAGAGCAATATGGCGCTGCCATTGCGATGAGCCCCGGGCCAGGAGAAGAACCACTAGCGGAGGCGATCCATCAGGCTATGAGCCATCCTGCAGCTTTACTCACCGCCCCCTGTCTGACTCTGGGTGAATTAAAATCTTTAATCAAACGTAGTGATTTGCTATTGGGAAATGATACTGGACCGCGACATTTTGCCAGAGCTTTTGATATCCCTCGGGTTACGGTTTTCGGTCCCACTGAAGCTCGCTGGACAGACACCAGTCACCAGCAGGAAACCATTGTGCGCGTAGATGTGCCCTGTGGCCCATGTCACCAGAAAGTGTGTCCGCTAGAAATCCAGGCATGCATGACGCAAGTGACCGTGGACATGGTCACTAAAGCCTGTGTCACAGAACTACATGCATTCGGCGCAGGCAAACATACCTGCTAAAGAAAATAATCAGGGTCGGCACTAGTGTCGGTGCGCAAATGTTTCAGTTCAGCCGGGTTTTCAATTAGGCCTTCGACCCACCAGTTCACATCGTTGTACAGACAGGTCACTTTCTCACAGCTGGTTGTCGCGTTGAAGTCGCGGATCAATTGCGCTGTTTTGCCTCTGGTCGCATCGTAGGCCAGCTCATCCGCTGCCGCATTCATATCACCCAGCCTGCCGTGATCCTGATTGCGATATACCGGGCAATTAAACAAACCCAATGGACTCAGCACCTGCCGGAAGAATTGCATGTGGCACTGTCTAGGCTGTTACGCCAGAGTTTGGGTTTGTCCGCTTAACATGGCTGTCAAACCGGTACTCTGCAGAA
>QNFP01000116.1 GCA_003645535.1 Gammaproteobacteria bacterium
AACAATGAGCATCATCACCTGGCATCACCAAAACCATCAATAGTGCGCAATGGAATCAAACTGCGCCAAAGGATCAGTTACCAAAGGACTTTAAATAAGGCGACTAGAAGCCTGTACCTTTTCGGTACCCCCTATTCCAGGGAGCTTCTGATCAGTTCATGAACTCGCTTCTTCAACCCATAGCAGAAAATCAATCTGAAGCTTACTGGCCAAATGTGATTTTTTTGCTAATCTCTGATAGGTTTACAGATATATAACCTAAAGAGATTATTGTTATGCGTGAAGTTTCCATGCGGAAAATTGCCATGCGTAAGGTTACCACGCATAAAGTTGCCATGCGCAAAGTGACGCTAAATCCAAAACTGAGAACAAGGTTATACCCTTTCCTGTTCTGCTTGTGGAGTTCATTGGGCGTGGCGGCAAATGAAATTGTTGTCCCGGAAGATAATATTTCAACGTTATCTAGCAAGATTAATGTCGCCCCCGTCATTGTCAATGGCGAAGTGCTATTCGAGGTTATTGGAATTCGCTTCTTCCCGGCGAAAGAGCGCGCAAAAATTATCGCAGATCGGATAGAAAGGATCGCGGAAGACAACTCGCTTAATCCGAACAGTATTACCATCCGCGAACACGAACATCTTAGCGATATCATGTATGGCAACACCATAATTATGGCGATACTGGATGCCGACACTAAGCACCTGGGTTACGTTCACAGGAAAACTCTGGCCGAAGCTTATGTCGGTAGAATCCGCGAAGGCATTGAGGCTTACCGGCTCGAGCGCACCAGTGAGAAATTAGAAGACAATATCATTCAGGGAATAGTCCGTACTCTGGCACTGATCGTTATTCTATTCCTGATGCGATGGCTTTTCCGGAGCATTGACAAACTGATTGAGAAGGTTTTCAAGCGCCGCATAGAGAGCCTCGAAGTAAAGTCCATGCGGATGATTCAATCCGAACAAATATGGCGTGTCATCCGTACCGCTACGACCTTACTGAAAGTCGGCCTGACCCTGGCTTTAGTTTACGTCTTTCTTAATTACGTACTCACCCTCTTTCCAATGACCCGTTACGTCGCAGGCAGGCTGCTGGAGATCGTGGTAGATCCGTTACAGACCATGGCAATTGGAATCATTAATTACCTGCCAAGTCTGTTTTTTCTGGTTATTCTGTTTCTGGCCTCACGCTATATTTTGAGGCTGTTGCACGGCTTTTTTGATGCAATCGACCGGCAGCATATGCGCTTCAAAAACTTCGATGCGGAATGGGCCTGGCCAACCTACCGTATCGTTCGTATTGTGGTCATCGTCTTTGCCATCGTCATCGCCTATCCTTACATTCCCGGTTCCAGCTCAGACGCATTCAAGGGTATCTCGCTGTTTCTCGGTGTTTTGCTTTCACTTGGCTCCACATCGGTCATTTCCAACATCATCGCTGGTTATACCATGACCTATCGCAACGCGTTCAAGGTCGGTGATCGCGTACGTATTGGCGATACCATCGGTGACGTACTCGAAGTACGCCTGCTGGTTACTTATTTGAATTCACTGAAAAATGAGAAGATCGTCATACCTAATTCGACTATTCTAAATAGCGAAATCACTAACTATTCAAACCAGGTGAACGAAAATGGTTTGATCCTGCATACCCAGGTGGGTATTGGCTACGAAGTGCCGTGGCGCCAGGTAGAGGCTATGTTAATCGAAGCCGCTTCTCGCAGCTCCGGTCTGATGGAAGAACCTGCACCATTTGTATTACAAACGGCATTGACCGACTTTGCGGTTACCTATGAACTCAATGCCTACTGCAAGGATGCTACGAAAATGGTGCAGTTCTACTCTGAACTGCACCGTAGAATCCAGGATGTTTTCAATGAATACGGCGTGCAGATCATGACCCCCAATTATATTGCCGATACACCTGATCAAAAACTGGTGCCCGTTGAACAGTGGTATACACCGCCGGCCACCAAATCTTGAGGACGTGAGTAACCGCATGTGTCGATAAATATTAAAAAGCCTATTGAAGAGATCTGTATACGAAGAGTATATTTTGTCACAGCAGGACAAAATACAGCTTGATCGAACTTCTTCTTAAACTTACCTTCAATTTAAACACTGGTCGCCGAACTGGAAATAACTAATGACCTTTAATTTCGAAGAACTTGACCACCAGAAAACTCCGCTAGGAGATATCAGTCTGAGACGCCGCGCCGAACCCAGGCTCGATGGCAAAATTATTTATGAGGTGAAACTTGACGACGAATTTCTGATGTCCAGCCTGTTTACCGAGGCCGAGATTCAGCTGGCAACACTGGCGCTCGCAGCGCTTGAAGGCAATAGCCTCGACATTATCGTTGGTGGATTAGGTCTGGGTTATACAGCGGCCGCAGCCCTGAAAAATCCGTCTGTCAACACTCTTACGGTGATTGAAGTGATGCAGCCGGTTATCGACTGGCACCGCCGGGGCCTCGTCCCCCTCGGACAGGAACTAACATCAGACACCCGCTGCTCTCTTGTCCGCGGAGACTTCTTCGCCTTTGCTTCATCCTCTACGGACGGATTTGATCCGACGTCATCGATCCGCCTGGCTCATGCTGTATTACTCGACATCGATCATTCACCGCGTCACTGGCTGAACTCGGAGAACAGTGCTTTTTATAGCAAAGAGGGGTTGCTAAGCCTGGCTGACAAGCTTCATCCCGGCGGTATCTTTGGGCTGTGGTCCAATGACCCCCCAGATGCAGAATTTGTTGCTCTGCTCAATTCAGTCTTTCAGACTGCCGAGGCACATATTGTGACTTTCACGAACCCGTATTCAAATGACGTGTCATCCAATACTGTTTACCTGGGCCACAAAAGTCGATAGCAGCCAGCAAGCGCTGGCAGATGAGCTAAATTTCGCATCCTGGATAAAGCATGCACCTTGGATTAACACCGTGGCACACTGACCGCAGTGCTCAGGCGCTGATCGAGCAGGCCAGTTTTGCCGAGCACCTCGGCTACGAATCGTTCTGGTTACCAGAAAACCATTTTGATAACGATGCTATTCCCGACCCATTGATGTTGCTGGCCAGTATTGCCAGCGCCACCACACAGATCAAACTGGCTACGACCTCTTATTTATTGCCCCTACGCCACCCATTGCAGGCGGCAGAACAGGTGGCGGTGCTCGATCAATTATCCGGCGGTCGGCTCATCCTCGGTGTGGGCCGGGGTGTAGGCACGAACATGCTGAAAGCCTTCAATGTTCAACCTCAACAAAAACGTGAACGTTTTGAAAGTAACCTCAAACTAATGATCGAAGCCTGGTCGGGGGCAAACCTTGCCACTGGTGGTGATCCGACTAGCACCGTAGTGCTGCATCCACTGCCGATACAAAAACCTCACCCGCAAATTTGGGTAGCAGCTTTTGGACCGAAAGCCCTCGCCCAGGCTGGTCGGCTGGGTCTGCCTTATCTTGCCTCACCGCTGGAAACTCTTGACGAACTGGAAAACAACTTCAGCCTTCATAACCAGGCCTGCCAAAATGCCCAACAGGTAATTCTGACGACACGGCCTATAATGCGCATGGTGTTCATCGACAATAACAATGCAGGCATTAACACACTTAGAAAACAGTTGCAAAAAAACAATGCAACGAATCCGTGGCGCGATCAACATGCTCCATTGGACGACTGGGCCATTGTCGGCAATGAAGAATTTGCCCGGCAGCAGATCGCCGAATACCAGCAACGCCTGGGTATGACCCATTTGATTATCACACGCCTGCGGATGGACGATGTGTCAGAGCAACAACAACGAGAATCACTGACCCTGATAGCAGAACTAGTCGATGGGAATACGCGTAATTAGAGAACCACTGATCAATTTATGAACTCGTATGTTGTGTCCCGCCAGATAAACTATTGCCGTAAGGCTATAACCGTTACAACCTGACATCTACACCATAGCGCGGAAATGGCTGGCACATGCTCGTCGCGGTGATCACCCTACAGTAGGCTGGCAGTGGTGGTATCACTGTCCATCGGATTGATTGCGTTGTTGCTCTATTTTGCCTTCCACTCGGTTGGTCAGGCTCTGTTGATTCTCACTAACCTGCCATTTGCGATGATCGGTAGCATAGTCGCGCTCTACGCTTCCGGGCAATACCTGTCCGTACCCAGTTCAATCGGTTTTATCACGCTATTTGGTGTGGCAGTACTCAATGGAGTAGTCATGGTCGAGGCCATCAACCTGCGCCTGGAACTGGGTGGTGAAGCCCTGAAAGACGCCGTCTTCGAAGGTGCAATATCCCGACTGCGGCCGGTGCTAATGACGGCAATCGTCGCTGCCCTGGGATTAATTCCAATGATGCTGTCAAACGGAGTCGGTTCAGAAATACAGCGGCCCCTGGCCACCGTTATAGTGGGAGGGCTGGTGACATCGACCTTGCTTACCCTGTTTATCCTACCGGTGCTTTATCCCTGGTTTTCGAAAGGTAAACTGGCGGACATGCACTAGCTATTAAAGTTTAGGATTTGGGAACTGAGCAGGTATCGATAACCTGCTAATTCACGCCTTGTTGGCAGTCACTATCAGCGCAGCGGCGTCCATACTCACGCCTCGCTCACTGCTGTGAGACTTGAGCATATCAGCCATATCTACAGCAATAGCCTCCCGCAGCTCTTCATCTGCCTCGGCCTGTTTAATGGCGCCACCCGAGGGTGAGAGCTCCATAAGGAAACTGACCGCTTCTGCAAGGTCACCACCGAGCACGAACGGCGTTCGAAACATCTCGACTGAAATATCGCTAAAGCCTGCCTCAGTGAGGATGCCCGTTACGCGATTTTCGTCACTCAGCGAAAAAGGCCCCGGAGCATCCGGAGCGGGCGGCGGCGGCAAATCGAGGTGTTTGGCAACCACCTGTAATGGCAGGCGCACCCAGCTATTTTCCTGTCGCCCCGCCCAACACATAAAGGCGATGCGTCCAGTGGGTTTTAAGCCAGCATAGATGTTTTTAAAAGCTGTGACAGGATCATCAAAAAACATGACGCCAAAGCGAGAAAAGACGATATCGTACTCGCCATGGGCAAGCACCGATGTCTGTGCATCGGCACATTCAAAAGAAATATTTTCAACAGCACCTTTTTTAGCTTTTTGCAGAGCCGTGTCGACCATGGTTGTAGAGATATCGACACCATGCACGTGGCCACCGGCGCCAACTAATCGAGCCAGATCAATGGAGGTGTCACCACAGCCAAAGCCAATGTCCAGAATACGATTGTTCTCGGCGATACCAGCAGCATTTATAGCTTGCTGACCGAAGATTTTGAGGCTAGCCTCAAGACGATCCTCGCGGCTTACCCAGTTGCGGCCTCCCTCGCCATTCCAGAATTCGTCCATTCCTGCATTTGGCTTGTCGGCCATGCTAATTATCCTCTCAATAATTTTTTTAGTGTGGCTTAGTTAAGGTATCTTTAGTTAGAGTACCTATAATTAGGGTGCTTATAAATAGAGTGCTTATAAATAGAGTCTTAAAAATGGGGGAAGCCATTCACCAGAGCTCACCAGCTATTGCGTAACTCCCGCAGTTTTACAAAAACCGTTTTGGCATCAGGATGTTCGGGTAGATCAGGAAATGCCTCACGAATTCCTGCAATCACCGTCGGGCTACGCAAACGAAAAAAAGTGTTGACCTCTTTTTCCTGTGCCAGCGTGGTGACTAGAGCATCAGCTGGATCCTGATTATTGATTTGCGCAAGCAAAGCTCTGGCTGCGTCGTTATCGGGTTCCCGGTCCAGGGTGAATTCCAGGTTGTTAATAATGTAATCGTGGCCAGGATAAATCCGGGTGTTTTCGTCCAGCTCCGCGAGCTGTCGAACAAAAGTATCGTAAAGTTCCTCCGGGTGACCGCCCCCGTGGCAGTTACCGGCACCGGCATTAAACAGCGTATCGCCACTAAATAAACCCGATTCGTCGGTCTGAGACAACAGACAAATATGGCACATGGTGTGGCCGGGCGTATCCAGCGCCAATAGCTCTATCGTACGACCGACCTTGATTACATCGCCCGCTTCGAGGCCACGATCCATACCCTCAATACTGTTTTTAGCATTTTTATGGGCCATCACTTTGGCACCGGTGGCATCGACAATGGCCTGATTGCCACCAGTATGATCGAAGTGCTCATGGGTATTTAATACCTGGGTAATTTCCCAACCGTTTTTCTTGCAGGTATCCAGACACATTTTGTGAGCGAGTGGATCAATAGCTAACGCTTCACCGTTTTCTGGACAAACGATAAGGTAGTTAAAATTACGGTAGTCGTTTCCTGTCCATACCTGTTCAACAATCATGTAGTTTCCTCTCAGCTGTTTTGCCTGGAATGATTAACCTTACTTTGGCATCGTGTATTCTGTTTATTCAGGACGCCAGTTCTTTAATTAGAGCTGGACGTTGCTCTAGCGGCGCATAAGTAAAATTAATGCTGATACGATCCACCAGTCCTGTGTAACGTTCTTTAATCATGGGTACAATTTTATCCGGCTCGCCCACCACGGCAAAGCTGTTTAACATTTCGTCGTCTATCAAATTGCCCATTGCCACCCACTCGCCGCGTTTGGACATCTGATTTAACTCAGGTTGCAGATTTTCCCAACCATGGGATTCCAGTACACGCTTGTAAGCCGGGGTAGAAGCATAAAAAGCAATGCGCTCCCGTATGGCCTTGCTACTCTCTTTAAACTCTTCTTCCGTCTGCCCGGACACCACAAACACCGGGTAGGACAGCTCGAAATCACTGCGCTTCAGGCCACGTCCCGCCAGGCCTTCTTCAATGATAGGCAAGGTGTGATTGCGTAGGTAGTCGACCGTAGTAAGCGGGTGAACCAGCATACCTTCACATAGATCTGCGGCCACTGCGGTCATCATCGGCCCCACCGCAGCAATAAAAACTCGCGGCGGGCCGTACTCGCTGATGGTCGGTGTAAACATCGGTGTCATCAGTGTGTGATTATAAAACTCACCACGGAAATTCAGTGGCACACCATCATACCAGTTGGCCCATATGGCGCGCATGGCTTCGATCATTTCGCGCATGCGTGCCGCCGGTTTTGACCAGGGCATGGAAAAACGCTTTTCGATATGCGCTTTGATTTGTGAGCCCATGCCGAGAATAAAACGCCCCTCGGAGTAGCTATTGAGATCATTACCGAGTGCTCCCTGGTTCAGCGGCTCGCGTCCAAAAGCCACTGCTACGGCAGTGCTCAGGTTAATATCTTTGCTGTGCTCTGCGGCCAGCACCAGCGGCAAAAAGGGGTCATGCCCTGTCTCAATCGTCTGCGCGCCAGTGTAACCTGCATCAACCATCTGGCCGATGCGCTCTGTAATTTTGCCCATACCCATAGGCAATTCACCATCTACTTTCATATATTCTCCCCTGTCTGTATCAACAGCCAGTAATAGCCGATGTCTTGAACGCCTATTCAAGCACATTCGGACGTAAAGGCATAAGCTGTTAAGCAATAAAATACTGCTAAAAAGTGTATTGGCAAATAGAATACCGGTAAAAAGAGCACTGTATATTCCGGTAATCGGTTGCCACTAAATAATTATAGCGGGCATGCCACTCCAGGCAGGCCCTGAGCACTGCGCTCTGTTACCATTCCATGCCTCAACACATGCCTCAATACATATCTCGGCATATGTCTCAACGTAAGGTGAAGCAGAACCATGAAAATGCCGGTGGCGGAACAGGATATTTTGGCTCAGCGGGAACAACTGCTTAAGGAATTTCGCAATTTCCTCCCCAGTGAACGCGTGATTGCCGATGTAGCCAGTTTACGTGCCTACGACTGTGATGCTTTAACTGCCTACCGCCAGATGCCCATGGTTGTGGTGCTGCCTGACGATGTGATAGAAGTATCTAAAATTCTCACCATCTGTAATAGACGCAATATAAAGGTGGTCGCTCGAGGCGCCGGTACCTCCGTATCCGGGGGCGCTCTGCCTCTCGAAGATTCAGTCCTGCTGTCCATGGGTCGTTTTAACAGGATCATAGATATCGACTACGATAATCGTTGCCTGACGGCGCAAAGTGGCGTGACTAATCTCGCCCTCAGCGAAGCGGTAGCAGGACGCAATTTTTATTACGCCCCCGATCCTTCCAGCCAGATCGCCTGTACCATTGGCGGTAACGTGGCGGAAAATTCCGGCGGCGTACACTGCCTGAAATACGGTATGACTACCAACAACCTGCTCGGTATTGAAGTAGTCTTGATGGATGGCTCCGTGATACGCCTGGGCGGCAAACACCAGGATGCCGAGGGTTACGACTTACTTGGACTACTCACCGGCTCCGAAGGCCTGCTGGGCGTGATCACCGAGGTGTGCGTGCGCATTCTGCCGACGCCAGAAAATGCACGAGCGGTGTTGATTGGCTTTAACAACAACGAAAGCGCTGGCCAGATGGTCGGCAATATTATCGCCGCGGGCATCATCCCCGCCGGACTGGAGATGATGGACAAGTTTATTGTTCAGGCAACTGAAGATTTTTGTCACGCTGGCTATCCCCTGGATGCGGAAGCCCTGCTCATCGTCGAACTGGATGGCCCCTCCGTAGAAGTGGATTACCTGGTAGACAGAATCGTGGCCATTGCTGACCAGACCGGTGCCACTTCACTAAAAGTGAGCACTAGCGAAGAGGAACGGCTGACTTTCTGGCTGGGCCGAAAATCCGCTTTCCCGGCTGTCGGACGCTTGTCACCAGATTACTTCTGCATGGACGGCACCATTCCACGTCACCAGCTTCCCCATGTACTAACACGCATGGCCGAAATGAGCCGCGAATACGAGTTGCGAGTTACCAATGTTTTCCATGCTGGTGATGGCAACCTCCACCCCCTGATAATGTATGACGCCAACCAGCCTGGCGAACTGGAACGAGCGGAAGAATTTGGTGCTGATATTCTCAAACTCTGCGTCGAAGTCGGCGGCGTGCTCACCGGTGAACACGGTGTAGGCGTAGAGAAGCGTGACTTGATGGGCGTCATGTTTGATCAGAGCGATCTTGATCAGCAAATGCGTGTTAAATGCGCGTTTGACCCAGAGGGCCGACTCAACCCCGGCAAAGTATTCCCTACTTTGCACCGCTGTGCTGAGTTAGGACACATGCACGTCCACAATGGGGAATTAGCGTTTCCCGATATACCACGGTTTTGACTGTCTTTATTTTTGCCAGGCGCTGATCTATTTATGTCACAGATATATCGACCAAACCAGCCCGAACAATTGATCGAGTTGATTCAATGGGCTGTATCCAGTGACACGCCGCTGGCGGTCAGGGGTACTGGTAGCAAATCCGCTATCGGTCGCCCTGTGCAAGCGGAACACATACTGGATCTAGGGGGCTTTTCTGGCATCACTCAATACGACCCTGTTGAACTGGTACTAACAGCGGGTGCTGGCACCACAATGAGCGAAATAATAGAATTACTGGGCAAGCAAAATCAAATGTTAGCTTTTGAGCCACCAGATTATTCCGGCATCTTTGGCTTCCAGGGC
>QNFP01000117.1 GCA_003645535.1 Gammaproteobacteria bacterium
AGTGACAAAGAAAATGCTTGATGACTTTACCGTCGTTGATTTTACTCACGTACTTGCCGGCCCACATTGCACAAAAATGCTGGCCGAACACGGTGCCGAGGTGATCAAAATCGAGCCTACCGGAGGCGAGATGATTCGTGTTTTCCCAAGCCTGCGAGAGGGCCGAAGCGCCCACTTCGTGCAACATAATATCGGCAAAAAAACCGTGGCCATCGACATAACGACAGCCGAGGGCCAGAAAATCTGTCACGAATTGGTCAAACAGGCCGACGTGGTGGTGGAAAACTTCGCACCGGGGGTGATGAAAAAGCACAACCTGGACTGGGAAGCCCTGAAACAATTAAATCCGGATCTGGTGATGTGCTCGATTTCCTGTTTCGGGCAGACCGGTCCGCTGTCACACCTGCCCGGCTTTGATTATATCGGCCAGGCCTATGCGGGGATTATCGATCTGACCGGTGAGCGGGGCCGACCTCCGGTTTTTGGTGAATACGCCTTTGGTGACCTGTCCACCAGCACCCACGCTTACGCGGCCATTTTGACCGCATTGATCCATCGCATGAAGGGCGGCGGCGGACAGTACCTCGATATCTCTTTGATGGAAGTCCTGTTTAGCTATCACGAGATGAATGTGCAGTTGTACGATACCACCGAGGGCGAGTTTGTCTGTGAACGGTCCGGTCCCTTTCACCCCCTGTTTGCGCCGGTGGGCATTTACCCCTGTAAAGACCGCTATATTTTCATTATCGGCCTCAACCACTCCTGGGACTCGCTGATGAAGATTATTGGCCGGGAGGATATGCTCAGCGATCCACGCCTCGCAGATGTCAACGGGCGGGGCAAGCACGCTGACGAAATCAATGCCGCTATCGAGGCCTGGCTGGGTACGGTCGAGGATGTAAATGCCGCCGTGGCAACCCTGCAGGAGAAAAGAATTCCCTGCGCGCCCATCCTCACCATCCCGGAAGTGATGGAACTGGAACACACCAAAGCAAGGGGCATAGTACGAACAGTATCCGACCCGGTATTCGGCGAAATAAAAATCCCGCGTACGCCACTAAGGTTTTCAGAATTTCCAGAACCACCTGACCTTCAGGCTGGCACCCTGGGCGAATATAATCATGAAATACTCAGCCAACGACTGGGTTACACCGAACAACAAATCACCGACCTTGAGAGTGACGGCATCATCGCTGAAAAAAATATTTAGCCAAACTGGTCGGCGCTCACGCTGCTCAACAGCGCTCGAGTAAAGCTAAGGCTAGTCACCTATCCGGCGGACACCGAATGACCGGCCCTTGAGTTTCCCCTGACTAAGTTTTGTTAAAGCAGATTGCGCGGCGCTACGACTCACCGCAGTATAGGCACAGTTATCAAAAATACTGATTTTGCCGACTTCGCTTCCGGCAATACCGTTCTTGCCCGTTAGTGCACCGAGTATATCGCCGGGCCGGACTTTCTGTTTTTTCCCACCATCAATCTGCAGGGTCGACATGGGCGGCTTATAAACCGGTTCTTTTAATAAACTCAATGCTGGCAGTGATGCAGTCTCGATTTCCTGACCGAGATATTCTGCCAACCTGGCAAGTTTGTAACCTTCTTTATCGCTATATAGTGTGCAGGCCAGGCCCTTATTACCGGCGCGGCCGGTGCGACCGACCCTATGTACGTGAACTTCTGTTTCCCGGGCGAGCTGGTAATTAATTACTGCGTCCAGAGCATCAATATCCAGCCCGCGCGCTGCTACGTCAGTAGCAACCAGTATCGAGGCGCTCTTATTGCTAAAACGCACCAGAGTTTGATCACGGTCTCTCTGCTCGATATCTCCATGCAATGCCAATGCGCTAAAACCATTACCACACAACTCATCGGCGACTTGCTGAGTTTCCAGTTTGGTATTACAAAACACCAGAGCCGAACCGGGCCGATACTTTAATAACAACAAGCGCAAAGCCGTAAAACGCGGCACTTTTTCATCTATCTTGAAAAAGAGTTGCTTGATGCTGGCATTATCGTGATCAGTCGCCGCCTTAATGACCACCGGATCATTCATGATACGTTCGGCAATAGCCTGTATTTCATCGGGATATGTAGCGCTAAACAGCAGGGTTTGGCGTTGTTTAGGAATATATTTAATAATCGCATCCAGGGTCACCTGAAAACCCATGTCGAGCATGCGGTCGGCCTCATCGAGCACAAAACTGGTCACATCATCCAGCTTTAATGTGCCTTTACGCAAATGCTCTTCGACTCGTCCCGGCGTACCCACAATGATATGAGCGCCGTGTTCCAGAGAGCCTATCTGAGGCCCAAAAGGCATACCTCCGCATAGCGTAAGCACCTTTATATTGTGAATGGTTCGGGCCAGACGGCGAATTTCTTTAGCAACCTGATCGGCCAGCTCCCGGGTGGGACAGAGCACGAAGGATTGCACGCGGAAACGTTTTACATCAAGTTTTTCAAGTAAGCCCAGACCAAACGCCGCTGTTTTGCCCGATCCGGTCTTGCCCTGAGCGATAACATCCTTGCCACTAAGAATATGGGGCAAACTCTGGGCCTGAATCGGTGTCATGCTTTGGTAGTCTAGTGAAGCAAGATTCTTAAGCAGAACAGGGTTCAGCTTAAGGCTTGAAAACGATGTTTGACTCAAGATGCTGATCCCATAATTAATCAAATTAAAAATAAAAGTTGCTAATAAAACCGGCCGAAAAAAAAGGGTGAGACATGTGGTCTCACCCTTTTTTCCTGTTCCTTCGGCTTTCCAGTTTTGACCTTAAGACTTTTGCCGTAAAGACTTTTGCCTTAAAAACTATTTCCTTTAAGGCAATTACCTTGAGGTATCTATCTTCAGATCACCACGTCAAGCTCAACGGAACTTAAGGTTGGTCTGCAGCTATATTAATGAAAAACTGATGCAAACCACTCTCTTAATGCGAACTTACAAGCCAATAATTAAACGGCTGTGATGTTCTCAGCCTGAGGACCTTTTTGACCTTGAGTCACAGTGAACTCAACTTTTTGGCCTTCGATCAGAGTTCTAAAACCATCACCAACAATAGCGCTGAAGTGAGCAAAAACGTCTGGGCCAGATTCCTGTTCGATAAAACCAAAGCCTTTTGCTTCGTTGAACCATTTTACGGTGCCAGTAGTAGTAGACATATTTGTATCCTATTTTTTCAATTGTGTAATTAAGGCCTTTTTAGTGTAGGCCATTTGCCTAGAAGTGTTGCTATTACTTATGAAAACAGGACGAGGTACTAAAGACGTGACATCGAAATGGTGTGCATAAATATAAGACGTACTTTCAAGCTCGACGGATTATATAGATCTGAACAACCTAGTCAACAAGTATTCCTGACAAATCATATACATAGCGTCTCCATCACGGGCAAACCTGGATATATCTGGCAATCTCTACCTGGCTTTTTTGTTCGTCGTGGGCTTCTTCATGGTTGGCTTCCTCGTCAATGGCTTCCTCATTAATGGAGAGAAGCCGTCGCTACTCGCCTCGCCAGTATCGGTTGAGCGCTGATAAACTTTTTCACCACCGGTAGACGTGCTTTTGCGTTTACCCTTGTTTTTGGTCGTTCTATGCCGTGTAGCACTCTTGTCTGATAGTTTTGAGCGCTTTTTACGAGTTCCTGCCGCTTTGCCATTAGACTTCAGTTTTTTGGGACCCTTAAACCTGGCTTTCAAGCCTTTAAGCACACGCCGCTCAAAAGAAGTACCGAGGTATCGCTCAATAGTGACCATCAGATTCCAGTCATTAGCAGTAATAAATGACACCGCCAGCCCCTTGCGCCCTGCCCTGCCGGTTCGACCAATACGATGAATATAGTCATCAACACTACGTGGCAAATCGAAATTTATCACCATATCGATGTCTTTAACATCCAGCCCACGAGCAGCCACATCACTGCCTACCAGTACGGTCACCCTACCCTGAGCGAACAGACCGATAACCTGATTACGCTCCTCCTGAGTCATATCACCGTGCAATACTCCCGCGCGAAGCTTATGGTAGCTCAGCAGGCCACCCAACTGATCGGCCTGGACACGGGTATTGGAAAACACCAGCGCCTTGCCGTAGTTATCAGTTTTTAGTAAAGCGGCTAGCAGCTTTTCTTTATGATTTTTATCGTCGCTGAGTATTACCTGTTGGTGAATATCGCTGTGTTGGCTACGTGCACTACCAATCGTAATCGCCACAGGATCTGTGAGTATATCCCTGGCAATATGGTTCACGCCCGCATGCTCGAGGGTGGCTGACACCAACAACGTCTGACGCGTTGCGTTACAGGAGCCGATAATGGCCAGGACGTCATCCCGAAAGCCCATATCGAGCATGCGGTCGGCTTCATCTAATATCAATGTTTGCAGGGAGGCGAGATCGGCACTTCCGTCTGCCAACAACTCCACCAAACGCCCTGGCGTGGAGACAATGAACTCGGGATTTTTACGCAATATTGCTTGCTGATACTTATAAGAGTTGCCGCCCGTAATAACTCCACACTGTAGCGGTGTCTTAAAAGCCAACGCAGCAAAATGTTTTGCCACCTGTCGGGCAAGCTCGCGGGTTGGCACAAGCACCAAAACCAGTGTGCCCGCGTTGCGCGCATGCTCACCATCCAATACACGTTGCGCGCTGGGAATTAAATATGCCAGAGTTTTACCACTACCGGTCTCCGCGCTGATCAGTAGATCTTGCCCCGCCAGTGCAGCTGGAATAACTTCCGCCTGCACATCGGTTGCCTTTTTCAGGTTCAGGGAGTTCAGACCCAGCTGCAGCCCCCGGTTTAAGGAGATATCTTTTAACACCTTTAATGCACCCACCAGCTAAATGTTGACTACGAGACCAAATTGCAATTATGCCCTACTAAGGGTGCCCGGCGATTATTATCTGTGGCTTAAAGGATATGAGCCCGTGAGTTCCTGATCCTGGTAAAACCCTGTATATCCTGCACAGCGTTTGGCTAACAGGAGCTGATCAACATAAAATCTTATCGCCCCATTTTGACTACCGCTCGTTTTGCCGCTTTAAACTACCTCTTTTAGACTACTGCTTTTAAACTACCGCTTTTAAACAATGTCTTTTAGATCCTGTGCTACAGCTGCGCAATGTTATAATTTTCGATTTCCAAATATGCCGATGCGCAGCGAAATACAACTGGTGCGCAGATAATATGAAATCTCCAACAAGCTACAGTACCGTCCGTAACCCTATGAAAAACAGCTTTCTCCCCTCTCTGCTTATCTACTGCATGCTCCTTAGCGGCTGTTCAAGCATCATCTGGGATGAGATTACGCTCATGCCTCCCCCGGATGTTTACAAAGACGGCATGCTCAACCCGCTGCCAAAAACGAACCCCATGGATAGCATTCCCTATCACGGTATTCTTTATGCCACCAATCGCCAACCAGCAAAAGCAGGCGATCGTGAAAATTACTATCTTAATCAACGAGGCGGCGTACTCCGCCTCGGTGTTGCCCATGTATCGATGCGCGGCGCTGACCTTCATTGGGACGAAATTAGAAAAAAAACCCTGCTAAAGAATCGTTCAGATAATCCCCCACTCCATGTCACCGGCGTCGAGGAATATGGCATCCTCAAAGATACCGTACCCAGGATAGCGATGCGCGATGACTACCCCCCGGAAACCCTCGACGGCGGTGAACAATTTAGTCAGGCAGTGAATGCACAATTAGCCAGATCTAAGCGCAAACATATCTACGTTTATACCCACGGATACAAAGTGGTTTTTGAAAACCCTATGCTAGTAGCAACCGAACTATGGCATTTTCTTGGTTATGACGGCGTGATGATTGGCTATGCCTGGCCATCGACACCAAGCAAGTGGGCTTATATAAAGGATAATGATACGGCCAATGGTTATGCCCGACATTTTCGTAAGTTTCTCGAGTATCTCGGTGAAAAGACCGATGCGGTGGAGATTCACGTTATTGGCTACAGTGCTGGAACGCGTATGGTGGCCCGCGCCTACGAACAGCTCGCACTTATGCATCATGATGAAAGCCACGAAGAGGTACAGGAAAAACTTCGACTCGGTCATTTAATCCTGGTGGGTAGCGACCTGGATCGTGAGGTATTCGGTGAGTACCTGGCCGACGGTGTGCTCAACGTGCCCCGGCATATGGCCATTTACGTATCTGATAAAGACAAAGCACTGGGGCTTGCGCGCTGGCTGACACGCCGTGAACGACTGGGCCAGGTACTTAGCGAGGAAACCCTGGGGCCGACAGGTCGGCGTCTTTTGACGCAATATAAAAATCATATCAGTATGATCGATGTATCAGATGCAGAGGGGGCAGACACCGGTAACGGCCACGGTTATTTCCGCAGTAGCCCCTGGGCGAGCAGCGATATACTGATGACACTCATGTATGACCTGACGCCCGAACAACGCGGCCTGGTGCTCAAAAAAAATATGCCAGTCTGGGAATTCCCTGACGATTATCTGAACCGCCTGTGGGCGACGATTGCGGAAATAAATGAGGATTTTCGCCGCGCCTATCTGGCCCGTGAAACCCCATGATCTGGCATCAGTTTGTTTGAAACAAGTTTACTTCACACCAGATATCTGAGAGGTGTTTAACGCCAATCGATGAGGAGTAGAAACGGCCTGGCTATTCAATCAAACTGCGCCCATTCCACTTTTACACATATTGCTCCCAGTGGTCTGTATACATTAGTGATCTGCGCAAAAACCGTCTACTTTTGGATCTGTACTCAAATGATTTATGGTGGCTGCCTCATTTCTAAACCTTCCATATCTCAGAAAATAAGCCACTTCAGCAATAACCTCATTATTTCCCATCATTAACGGATGAGTTACCGGCAAAGAAATAAAGCCACACATACCTTCAACCTTTGCACTCTCCACTGAAACTTTTCCATCATCTGGGTCTGGCAAAAAGGTCGATAAAATAAGATTAATTGACCGTGTACCCGCTATTACGCCAAGGTCAAAGTTGACCGGCCCCAGACTTTTGGGAATATCTATTTCCCGCGTACCTAGCTGCATGCCGGCAGGGCCATTCATCAACTCAAACCCTGGTGTATCCTTCAGATTATCGATCACCTCGCTACCCTGGTTGGGCGGACCAAGCATTACTACCCGTTTAACATTGTACGGTTGATGGTTTTTATAGTATTGACGAACCAGGATTCCACCCAGGGAATGAGTGACAAAGTTTATTGAGTTTGCATCATTTTTTTTGCATTCATTTAAACCATCGTTAACGGCAATTTCTGCAAGTTCACTAATTGGTTTTTGTGTTGACGGGTAATCAATATTAGCAACGTAATACCCTGCCCTGGTCAGTTTTTGCTCCATTTCATCCATCGAGCTGGATGATCTGGCCAGACCATGAAGCAGCACGACGCACTCCTTAGACACACAGGCAAGGGAATACAGCGATGTGGCTATGAGCAGAATTATCGTTTGTGTTTTCATTCGCTTTTCTTATTGAAGCAGTATTGAAGCAATTTTGATACGGTATTGCAGCAGTGAAGCCATCAATCAGTGGTCAACATGTCAGTGTAATAACAAAGCGACCCTTGCTAGCTTTCAATGGCATTAACCTGAAGATTTTTACTCATCCTTTGGCCCAATCCAGAAAAAAGGATTACATGCCACTTCCCATAAGTGGCCGTCAGGATCTTTAAAATAGCCGCTATACCCACCCCAGGAAACTTTTTTTGGCGCTTTTACTAACGTCCCCCCTGCACTGACAGCCCAGCTAATAACGTCATCTACCTCACCTTCTGAAGAAACGTTATGGGCAAGTGTAAATGACTCAAAGCCATGACCTTGAGCTGAAACGCCTGCGTCCTCGGCCAAGGAATCACGTCCATATAAACCTAACCATGTGCCATTAAGGGTAAAAAAGACTACTTCAGGAGGGGACTCCATGCGCGGAAAACCCAGGCCATGCTCATAGAACTCAGTGGCCACGGCAAGATCGCGTACACCGAGGGTAACCATGCTAATACGTGGTTTCATTAGTGATCTCCCCGTTTTGGCATAAAACTCGTTTCACCGCTAACCTTTCACCATGAATAAAATTCGTAACACGAAACATCCAGGCATATTCGTTCCGGGGCTGCATCAATTTGAGCGTTAAAAAAAGGTATCTTCCAGATTGAAACTAACTACTGAGCAATCCTGGTGGGGTAAATCCCCTCGCCATAAACGAAACGTGAACCAACGGCACCAACAACAGCCGTTCGCCGATTAAGGCCCAGGCCCGTCCGTAGTCGCATCAGTGGTTCGATGCCAGTGCAGTGCCCCGCCATCAAGTTTTGCACACCGATATCCCGCAGTCGATCAGAAGTCCAGCCCAGGGTTTGATCATCTGCTGCAAAAAGATGCATGCCGCCCATAAGGGCATGAATAGAATGATCCTGGATAGTGCCCTGAACCTGCTCCAGCAGATTTACAGAACCGGAATGCCCACAACCCAACAGAACGATCGGCCCATCTGTTGTGACGATGGTCAAACCCTGGCTCTCGGGCACATAGTCCACCAGCCATTCGCCATTAATGTTTATTTTCACTGCCCTTGGGTAGGTCTTCTCAGGATGAGTCCTCGTAACCGGCCCCGTCACCCACACCGCCGGTAAAATTTCTGTAGGTGCGGAATATTCGATAAATTCAACATTGGCCGCTTCCAGCTCCTTGCGTATAGCAATCATCTGATTGCCCTCCTCATTTTCCGCGGCGCCCGGCCAGCGACGGGACAAAAAGAAGCCTTCGGCAACGTGAATCCTGCCCATGGTATCTGGATTTTTAGCGCGGAGATCTGCAAGCAGAGACTGCAGGCCACCATTATGGTCCCCATGGAAATGACTCAGCACAACGTCGGTGACACAGGACAAATCCACTTTCAGTGCCTGAGCATTGCGAAGTACAGTTTGTGGGTGAAACCCGGCATCAAACAGTACACACCGACCATCGACCTCTACTAGAGCGGAAAAACCCCACTCACCAATCGCGGCCCCATCGGCTAGATTCGAGGACAGGATCGTGACCGTCACCGAACTGGCATATTCAGTTTTTGTATCTGATGCTGCATAACCTGTACCTGCCAAAAACATCAAAAGTATAAGCCCCGATATTTTGAAGAGGCCTGTTGCGAAACTTGTTTTACTGGTCATGCATTTTACCCGACACCCGTGATAACCCTGAGCAAGCCACGCGCCTGTTCCTCTATGGCCCCGTAAATCTGTATAGGTACGGCAAGCCATAATCTATAATATACTTTAATATATACTCATAAACTATTGTTTTATAAAGTTTATCTATCTGTTACCATTCGAACAGCCACCCTTAAATACTGACATTTCCATACGCCATTTATTTTTGAATAATCGTCATCATATCTTGCGGTCATCCAGATCTCTTTGTTGTTTTCCTTATAAGTCCAGGGACCCACGATGTACCAGGAGCCTGTGGCCCGATCTCCGTCGACAGTAATAATGGGATTCATAATATTGTGCTGGGAAAAGCTG
>QNFP01000118.1 GCA_003645535.1 Gammaproteobacteria bacterium
CACATAGCAAACCAATCGAAGTTAATGAATGTTAGATACATAGAGGAAAAAACGGTATGAGTACAGGTACAGTAAAGTGGTTCAATGCAGACAAAGGTTTTGGTTTCATTACTCCAGAGGATGGCGGCAAGGATCTGTTTGTTCATCATTCCGAAATCCAGGCTGGCGGTGGTTATGCAACCCTGAGTGATGGTCAGAAAGTGGAGTATGAAGTTGGACAAGGCCAAAAAGGGCCGTGTGCTAATAAGGTCGTGGCAGTCTAGCTCTAGTAATTAAGCCGGTGTTTCGTAAGCACTGGCACATAACAAAGGTGGTTAAGCGGACAGCCCTTCGCTGTGCTCGCTTGTGCTGAATAGCACAAGCCTCGCATCGCTGTGGTCTGCCGCTTATCGTCGAGCTAACCAGCAGGGAGAAGCAGCATCGTAAGGAAGCACGAAGCACCCAAATCAGACCGTTCACGGCAGCGCTGAGTAGGTGGCAAGATTATCCCACAGGATATATCGTCCTGAGCGATATTCAGCACCATCACTCCGAACGCTGCGCTGCCTGTCAAGACGCTGAACACAGACCAGGCCGGCCCCGGCCATCCATGGCCAGATCGGACTTCGCTGGTTAGCTCGACGATAGCCCTTACACAGCAAAAAGTGCGATGGTAGTGAGAGCGAAATGAATATTGGTTTAGCCCTTGGAAGTGGGTCTTCTCGTGGATGGTCACATATAGGTGTTATTAAGGAACTGGCTGATCAGGGAATTGTGCCCGATATTATTTGTGGTACTTCCATCGGCTCATTAGTTGGTGCATCTTATGTATCAAATAACCTAGAGAAATTAGAAGAATGGGTGTGCTCACTGACCAGGTTTGAGACAGCCAGGTTTTTTGAAATCAACACATCGCTGAATGGTTTCATTAATACAGAAAGGCTGCACCATTTTTTAAATGAATATGTGGCTAGTGCTAATTCAGTAATAGAGGATCTAGATAAACAATATGCCGCTGTAGCAACAGATTTAGAAACTGGCAGAGAGGTGTGGTTAACGAAAGGTTCGGTGTTAGAGGCAGTTTGGTCGTCCATTTCGCTACCTGGTCTTTTTCCGGCAATTAAAAACAATAATAAATGGCTTGTAGATGGTGGGTTAGTCAATCCCGTACCTGTTTCAGTTTGCCGAGCATTAGGTGCTGATATTGTTATAGCTGTAAATTTAAACGGTGATCTTATTGGAAAGCATTTACAAAAGCCAAAAAATATAAAAAAACAAGATACAGGTGTTGTAGGCAAAATCACCGATTTAGTGACAGAATATACAGCTTCGGTGTTTCCAGTAACAAAATCTGACAATCAAGCGCCAAGCTTATTTGAAGCTATCGCTAGCTCAGTCAATATTACGCAGGACAGAATTACAAGCAGTCGTATGGCTGGAGACCCTCCAGATATTTTACTTTCTCCAAAGCTGTCACATATTGGCCTATTGGAGTTTTATCGAGCAAATGAAGCTATAAATGAAGGAAAAGAATGCGTCCAAAGAGTGCTTCCAGAATTACAGCACGTATTAAGCATGACCTAACAGGCTAATCAACGTGGATCAAAATAAGCGCCGCGAAAAAAGACTCGCGTCACTTATTTTGCTCAGTTATCGTCGAGCTTTTAGGGGACAGACCACGTTTATGATTCATTTTTGAATAGGGGCGGGGATGGTCGGACGAAAAACGGTGTCATAGGTCTTGCAATCAAGCACCTCTAACTGCCTGGCCCACTGTAGAATAATGAATATCAAAATAACCTGAAATCTCAACCATTGTGTGATCGCCTGTCGTATTCCCCTGGACAAGCCCTTGTCGGTGCCTTCCGTCAAAATGTGATAGTGATCTACTCATGCTGCGAGAACAGCGGGATTATGCTTGATTGCAAGACCTGATCTTATTTTCCTTCAACTAGAAAGGTGGCATGAGATGAATAATAAAATTGCGCCGTCGCCCTTTCACAAAGGTGAACAGGAGCTCCAGGCACTTTATGATGTTAGAGAAAGAATTGAAGATATGGGTCAGCGAGTTATCCGCGACTATATGCCCCTCGAGCATCGAGAATTTTATGAGCAATTACCTTATGTTTTTGCGGGGTCAATTGATGACTCGGGTCGCCCGTGGGCATCGCTGCTGTTCGGGCAGCCTGGTTTTATACAGTCACCAGATAAATATAGCTTGAGTATAAATTTTTCTCGGATTAACGGAGATCCCCTAAATAGCAATATATCTAAGGGCTCGGCGATAGGTATTCTTGGCTTGCAGTTTGAAGCCCGCAGGCGCAACCGCCTTAGTGCGAGTGTGGAGTCATCCGGTAATGAAGTGCTAAACCTTGATGTAGTACAGTCATTTGGTAATTGCCCACAATATATCCAGGCTCGTCAAATCGAAGCTCGCCAAATAGAGCCCGATGATAAGGAGGTACCGGAAGAAAGCCATCGTAAATCGAGTTTCAAGAAATTATCTACGCGGGCAAAACAGATTATCGGGAAAGCGGACAGTTTTTATATTGCGACTTACCACGCAGGAGAAAAGGATACCCCCAGTAACGGCGCTGACGTTTCTCATCGCGGTGGCAAGCCCGGGTTTGTCCGAGTCGATAACGATAGCTCGATTACCTTTCCTGATTTCACGGGAAACTTTCATTTTAATACCCTGGGAAATATCTTACTAAACCCATTAGCCGGTTTACTGTTTATCGACTTTGATACAGGGGATTTGCTCTACCTGACCTGCCATGCCGAGATTATTCATGAAAGTGAAGAGAAGCGCGCCTTTGAAAGTGCCGAGCGTCTGGTTCACTTCGAGCTTGACGAAGGCATATTGATCGAGCGAGCACTGCCCTTTAAATGGGGCTCAGTTAAATATTCCCCGAGTCTCGATGGAACCGGAAGTTGGGACGAGGTCGCCGAAACTCTTGCAGTGCGCAGATCGACCAATATTTATCGAAACTATAAGGTGGTTCGCATTGATCAGGAGAGTGATGAGATTCGCTCATTCTATCTTCAGCCAGATAAGCTCGAAAACGGAAATGCAGGAGAGATGCAGGCCGAATCGATACAATGTCACCGAGCCGGTCAGTTTCTACCCATCGAAATTAAATTGCCGGGACACGATGCGTCCATCAAGCGAACCTACACCATCTCCAATGCGCCAAATGGTGAGTTTTTCCGATTATCAATAAAACGCGAGCCTGCTACCAGTGCAGAACATCCGCCGGGTTTATCGTCAAACTACTTTCATGACCACGTTAAAGAGGGCTCCAAAATATGTGCTCTTAGCCCACGTGGCCAATTTGTTCTTGAACAAAATAGTACGCGCCCCGTGGTGTTGCTGAGCGCCGGTGTTGGTATTACACCCATGGTCAGCATGCTAGAGGCACTGGCACAGCAAAATATGACCTGCGGTGGCGAGCGCAGGGTCTGGTTTATTCATGGTGCGCGCAATAGCCAAAGTCACGCATTTAATGAGCACATTAAAACGCTAATAGGAGCCTGGCCGGAGGCAACAGAGCATAATGCTTACAGCGCGCCGCTAAAAACAGATAGGCTCGGAAGTGATTACCACAGCCATGGGCGAGTGAACGCTGATTTGCTTAAATTGCTCCTGCCTGCCGATGACCAGGATGGTAGCTGTGGTTTTGACTCAGACTATGATTTTTATTTTTGTGGCCCGCCAGCCTTTATGACGTCTATTTACGATGGCTTGAAGCAGCAAAATGTAGCTGATAACCGTATTCATTATGAATTCTTTGGACCGGGTGCTTCGCTATTAAAAAGCCCGTCGGGAGAGCGTAAGCGCTCTGCGGTCGGGCTAGATGTCCAAAATCCGCTTAGCGTACATTTTGCGAAATCGGATATTCAAGTAGTCTGGGAACTCTCCTCGGGGACGCTACTCGATCTGGCGGAACAACAGGGTTTAACACCGCCATACAGTTGTCGATCTGGTGTGTGCGGTACCTGCGCCACAAAGCTTATTGAAGGGGATGTCAGTTATGCCGATCCGCCCCTGGCAGAAATACAAGATGGATATGCCTTAATTTGCTGCGCTTACCCAGGAAAGTTATCTAAAAAAAATAGTAAGCTAAAAATTGAGTTGTAAAATAATATTACAATTTATAGGTTTAATCTTTGTAATTATATTCATAATATCTAACAGCTACTTTAATTTTTAGAATATGACGCTTGAGTTTTTAGGGGCGTGGGGGCGGGGATGGTCGTGCAAGTTGTAAAACCTGGATTCTTCGATCCCGATTCTTTTCGAACTTGCCTTGAGGTTTTGTGGGGATGGGTTCGGGTCTGGCGACTTTAATCCCACGGATACGGTCTGGGAAGATTGCTTGAATATCCAGGCGATCGCGATACCAGCCATGAGTGAATGGTCTGTTTCAACCAACGGGCTGTCCTCGAATTGCGCACCTGACAGGTTGTCGTAGCGTATAAACCCTCCCATCCAGATACGATTGAAGCGGCGGCTCAAACTGGCCTGTACGAGGGTGCCGCTGTAGCCTCCTGAAGCACTGTAGGCGGGCCGCGTTGCCGTTGCATACTGCGGATCCACGGAGTAGTAATAGGCATGGTACTTCGCGCTGGCAAACAGTGGTCCCAGGCTCAGCCCTGCATTCCAGCCTCCGAACACGTCCTCGCTATCTAGCTTCAGGTGCGGATTGAAAATCCAGCCGGCCTGCTCGGTGCTACCCAGATCCGTTGCGATAACAGACCGAACAGGCAGCCTCAATTTCAGGCGGTGCTTGTCTGTCAATTCGACAAGCAGGATATTCAGCGAGGGCCCTATCTCAACAGTCGGATCGAGGTCAGGCATTCCGTGTCTGGCGTTGCTATCGTCGCTGCGCCCCGGTGCTGATGCATTGACACTGATATTGAGCTGCACACGATCCGTGTTGAACAGTCGGGCTCGCAGTCCATCGCGGTCCACCCTAAGGAAGTCACCGCGATAAACAAGGTAAGGAAACGGAAATAGGTAATACTGCTGATCTTTCGATCCCCGGTAGGCCGGGAAAGTGGATGGGAACAGCCCAACACCCACCTCCCACAGGGGCAGTTCCCGGGACATCGTAACCGTTCCCTGAACGGCCAGGACAGTAGCCAGTAAGAGTCGTATCAATGCAGAATCCTTATATCTTGCAAAAGATGCGTTTATCGTCTCTCGTCTGTCGCTAAGAATCAAAGAGGCTCGAATGCTCGAATAATAGCCTTACCATCTACGGTAATAACTCTCCCCAACAAACCCCCAAATTACCCGAACCCTCCCTTTGGCTATTTATTCGTGGTTTAGAGTTCGCTGGCTAAAAACTCTACTGTCGTGTCGTGATCACCTACACCCAACACCGCACAATTGAGATCAGTGACACCAATATCGCGCAGTCGCTGTATGTATTTCCGTAGCTCACCTTCATCGCCAATATTGGCAATATCAGAGGGCCCAGCTGCGCCCTCTTTGTTTAGCATAGCGCGGTAGGAATCGAGTTGGCCGTACATCTTCATACCCTTGTCAATACGAGCGACGGCGACTTCTTTGTCGGTGACGATGGCAGTGGGCACGCCGGCAACAATGCGCGGCTCTGGACGACCGGCATCGGCTGCAGCTTTGCGGATTTTGGGGATGATGTGATCTTCAAGTGTTTTCAGGCCGGTCATCCAGGTAATGGTGCCGTCGGCCATGGTGCCAGCCAGCTTGAGCATGACATCACCCAGGGCTGCCACTAATAGTGGCACCGATTCGGATTCAGTGACCGCAATTTGCCCGCGGGCACTGTACTGTTCACCTTTAAAGTTTACTTTTTCGTTATGCAAAGCGGGTGCAAGTACACTCAGGTATTCGCGCATGTGTTTGGCTGGTTTGTCGTAGGACATGCCAAACATACCCTCGATAATTGGTTTGTGGGACAGGCCGATGCCGAGATGAAAGCGACCGGAAGCTGCCGCATTGGTGGTGGCCGCCTGCTGCGCCATGACTAGTGGGTGGCGGGGATAAGATGGCACGACGGCTGTGCCGAGCTGAATTTTCTGGGTGTTCTGGCCGACGATGGCGAGAGCCGTCATGGCATCGAGACCAAACATATTGGCCATCCAGAAGCAGTCGAAGCCATGGGCTTCCATTTTTTGCGCGCGTTCGATCAGGCCGGGGAAAGTGGTTTCCGGGCCCGATGCCGCACCGGAGTTGATGCCTATTTTCATGGTAATGTCCTGTGTTTGTTTTATTTATATTGAAGTGGTGAACTATCGAAACTCTGGAATAACTTCTTCGGCGATCAGGCGGAGATTTTCATCGACGTAAGCTTCTGGGCAGGCCGAGGTGAGCATAAACAGTTTGCTGCCTGCATCGATGTATTCGCGTAAGCGCTTGCGGCAATCTTCCGGTGTGCCGATCAAGGTGTACTTTGATACCAGCTTGTCAAAGTTCTGCGCGTATTGCTTACCCAGTTGTGCGGCAGCCATCTCTCGGGCTTTGTCGCGATCTTTGTGAACGGCGGTAAAGATGAACACGCCGTTGTTGAAATTATCCATGGTCATATTGTGCTCGGCACGGATAGTCGAAATAGAGTCGATACTCTCTTTCAGCATTTCGGGGGAGTACATATAGGGTAACCAGCCATCACCGTGCAGTGCTGCTCGTCGCTTGGCGGCATCCTGTCTACCGGCCACCCAGATTGGTGGTGTTGGTTTCTGGATTGGTCGAGGATTCAAGGTCACCTCATTGAGGGTGTTGAATCGGCCATGAAAGGTCACGCCTTCGTCCGTCCATAGTTCGCGAATAACCTGTAAGGCTTCTGTTGTTCTCGCCCCCCGCTCTTTCACGGGCACCCCGCAGGCTTCGAATTCTTTCGGGAATTCACCGCCGACGCCGACGCCGAACATATACCTGCCACCGGAGGCATTGTCCAGGGCTGCGCCTAATTTGGCGGCCAGCGCGGCCGGGTACAGGGGAAGAAGCACAATGGTGCTCATCAACTTGATGTGCTCGGTAGCACCGGCAGCAACGCTCAGCGTGATGTAAGTATTGCCTATCGGTGTGTGGAACATGACATGCTCCCCGGCACTGACGATATCAAAGCCCAGTTTCTCGATATGTCTTGCCGATGCAGCGATATCTGTAACCGTTCTTATACCGGTGCCAAATTGAATTGTTCCCATCGTTATCCCTCTGTTTGCCCTGTCAATTTATCCATGCCAAATTATTCGTTCCAAACTAATCATTAAAAACTATTCACTATAAATTAAGGCATCTGTTTAACGGCCATCGTAAACAAGTGATTGGGGTGAGGCAAACCACTTCGACTGTCTATCGGTTTTTATTAAATAGAGTACGGTTTTGACCCAAATCAATTTTCTGCATTACCGCCTTTGACGAAACGTCTGGTAATTGCAAAAGTGTCAGCCAGTTGACAAATATCTAAAGTATCGAACTAACCCACCCTGTCAACGCTAAGCAAGAGGAAAGTAGTAATGCGTAAACCCGGAATATCTGCGGACTCTCATATTGTCGAGCCGCCAAATACCTATAGTGATTTTATCGAGCCCAAGTTTCGAGATCGGGCTCCGCAAGTAGTCGATGGCCCAGGTGGCGGCTCGATTTTTAGTATCCCTGGCCTGGACGATATTATTCCTCTGGCTCTACTGGGTGCTGCCGGTGTGCCGGCGGAAGACCTGGTTAAATACCGGACCGCTAAATTCGAAGACCTGCCCAATGCTGCATGGAACCCTGAGTTTCGAGCGGAAATTCAGGAGCAGGATGGTGTATGCGCAGAGATTATTTATGCCTCCATAGGCATGGTGATGTGCTCGCATCCTGATTACGAATATAAAGCCGCGTGTATGAATGCTTATAACCGCTGGCTTGAGGGATTCTGTGCCGGTGCACCAGATCGTTTATTTGGTCTCGCACAAACGGCGGTCGTTTCTGTTGATGAAGCGATTGAAGATTTTAAGAAGGCCAGGGAAATGGGCATGGTGGGCATGATGATGCCGGGTCGACCCCAGCACGAAGATTATGACCACGAGGATTACGATGCGTTGTGGGAATGTGCGGTTGATCTTGATTTGCCGGTGTGTTTTCACATCCTGACCTCTGATGATTGTGGCGTTAAAGAGGTTCTCGCGCCCAAGCGTGGTCATCCCGCTAACGGATTTATGAATATCATCCGCGGTGTGCAGGACGTCATGGGTGTATTTTTATTTGGTGGCGTATTTGAGACTCACCCGAAGCTCAAAATGGTGGTTGCGGAAGGTGACGCGGGCTGGATCCCTCATTACAAATATCGTGCCGATCACGCGATTCAGCGACTGGGGCCAGCGGTAGGTTGCAAACTAACCAGGATGCCCAGCGAATATATCACTGAAAATATTTCCTTCACTTTCCAGGATGACCTTACCGCCTATACGGATCAGGATGTGGTCGATAGCGGTTGCCTGACGTGGGCAAATGACTACCCACACACCGATGCGTCCTGGCCGAACTCACAGAAAATTCTTGACCAGCAAATGGGCCATTTGACCGAACAGCAACAGAGTGCCTGTGTTCATGACAACGTTAAGAAGTTGTTTAATTTGCCTATATAGCGCACAGAACCATAGCGGGTAGAACCATATCGTTTAGAACCGCTGGCGGCGATTGAACTAAACGCCGTTTTAACAGCCCCACCGGAGTTGGTTAACTAGCTTCGGTGGGGCTGTCTGTATTTAAATAGTAAAAAAGTTTGACAGAGGCTCTCGGTTTCTTCAAAGTGTCAACCCCTTTACATGGATCGCCAGTGTGATTCAGGTATCGATTACTCACTACCACCCTTACTTTAGGAGAAACCAATGCGTAAACCTGGTATTTCTGCGGACTCTCACATTGTCGAGCCGCCAAACACATATATTGATTTTATTGAGCCGAAATTTCGTGATCGTGCCCCGACCGTGGTCGAAGGCCCTGGTGGTGGTTCTATTTTTAATATTCCCGGTCTTGATGACATCATTCCTCTGGCCCTGCTGGGTGCTGCAGGTGTGCCGGCAGAAGATTTGCTCAAATATCGTACCGCTACATTCGATGAGTTGCCAAATGCTGCCTGGAACCCAGAGTTTCGCGCAGAGGTACAGGATCAGGACGGTGTTTGTGCCGAGATCATCTATGCCTCAATTGGCATGGTTATGTGCTCTCACAAAGATTATGCCTACAAAGAAGCCTGCATGAATGCCTATAACCGCTGGCTTGAGGGTTTTTGTGCTGGCGCACCTGATCGTTTGTTTGGTCTGGCTCAAACTGCGGTGGTCTCTGTAGATTCAGCCATTGAAGACTTCAAGCGCGCTAAAGCAATGGGTATGGTCGGCATGATGATGCCGGGCCGTCCTCAGTTTGAAGATTACGACCATGAAGATTACAATGCTCTGTGGCAGTGCGCGGTTGATCTTGATTTGCCGGTATGCTTCCACATTTTGACCTCAGAAGATTCTGGTGTTAAAGAAGTCTTACAGCCTAAACGTGGTCATCCTGCTAACGGTTTCATG
>QNFP01000119.1 GCA_003645535.1 Gammaproteobacteria bacterium
AATGTGTATTCGGTAATCTCTCGACCATCCAGGGATATGCTACCGGACTGATAATTGTAAAAGCGCGGTATCAGGCTGACCAGAGAGGTTTTGCCACTGCCTGAGGAACCCACCAGGGCGATTGTTTCACCGGGTTTAACGGCAAAACTAACCTCCTTCAACACATCTCCACTATCCTCTGCATAGCGGAAGCAAACGTTGTCAAAGCGGAATTCTCCCACCACTCGATCAACTTCGTAGGTACCGGTGTCTACCTCTTCTTCCTGGTCGAGAGTTTCAAAAAGCGTTGTCGCCGCAGCAATGCCTTTTTGAACTGTGCTGTTCACCTGGGTTAGTTGGCGTATCGGTTTGGCCAGTAATGACGCGGTAAAAATAAACTTGGCAAAACCGCCAGTGGACATGGATGACAAAATATCTGGCGTCAACGCCAACCATATCAGCAGACCCATTGTCGCCGACAGTAAGAGCTGCACAAACGGCGTGCTTAAACCCTCGGTAGCCTCAAGTTTTAGATTCTGTTTGCGGTTCTTCTGACTGGCCTCGAACAGGCGTCGGGTTTCATAATCCTTACCATTGTACAGGTGCATTTCTCGGTAACCGGAAACGGCTTCCTGAGACACATGGGTTACATCACCCATGGCGGACTGAATACGCTTACTCAATCTCCGAAAACGTTTGCTAACTATGCCGATAATGGAGGCGATCACCGGCATGATAATTAAAAAGATTATGGCTAGTCGCCAGTTCAGGTAGAAAAGGTAGATAAGCAAACCCACCACCAGAGCGCCTTCACGAATAATCACCTTCAATGCTTTGGTAGTTGCCCCCATCACCTGCTGAACATGATAGGTCAGTAGCGCTACCATATGGCCACCCATCTGGCCGTCGAAATAAGCACTGGGCATGCGCATGTATTTTGCAAAAACCTGATTGCGCAGAGTATGAACCACGGACTGAGAAACGTAGGCCATGCCATAGTTACCTACTAAAAACCCGAGCCCTCTCAATGCAGCCAGCAAAAAAAACAATACGGGCAACACAATACGACTTTGCTCCAGCACATTACCGTCGGGCAGAAAATGTTCTGCGAGGCGCGCGGTAACACCGGAGTCAATGGTCATCATGTTAACTTGCTGAGGAATGCCCCCTTCCCCAGTAACCACAGTAAGCACATTGATCAGATAGCCTAACAGGTCGATAAAGGCTATTTGCATGGTGCTGTATAACCATAGGCCAAGAATACTGATAAGAAAAACTTGCCAGTAGGACTTCAGGTAAGTCAATAACCGCAAATAAACTTGCAGACCGGACGTTTTGTCCGTAACCCTCGGAGTCATAACAATATTTACTGACCCTCTTCGGGTTCCTGGGTGATGATACTCAAATTAACAAAACCTACCCGGCCAGCAGCATCCATGGCAGTTACCACAGCCTGGTGTTTGGTTTCGGCATCGGCGGTAATGGTCAGGGGCACGTCAGTTCGCCCCCTGGAAATTTGTTTTAGTCCGGCCATCAGTGTTTTGAGCTGCTTGTTCACCAAAGCGACATTATTAAGGGAATATTCGCCGTCGGCGGTAATAAGTATATCAATTGTGTCGGGCAAAGACTCGCCTGGCGTTGCGTCAGCTTCGGGCAGGTTGACCACCAGATGCGTCTCTCTGGTAAACGTGGTCGAGACCATAAAAAAAATCAGCAATAAAAAGACTACATCGATAAGCGGAGTAAGATTAATGCCCTGATCTGCTCTCGACTGGCGACGGAATTTCACTATTACTAGGCCTCTTCATCAGCAATATCACGATCTCCATGAAGGGCATCGACCAGCTTGATCGCCTGATCCTCCATTTCTATCACCAGAGAGTCGATACGACGTTCAAAATAGCGGTGAAAAACCAGCGCCGGGATAGCCACGGAAAGTCCTGCTGCAGTAGTAATCAGCGCTTCAGAAATACCCCCGGCAAGCACACCGGCGTTACCGGTTCCCTCCAGCATAATGGCCGTAAAAACCTTAATCATACCAATCACAGTGCCCAGCAAACCCAGAAGCGGTGCAATGGCTGCAACGGTACCAAGAATAGACACGTAGCGTTCGAGCTTGTGGATGACCTGATTAGCGGCCTCTTCAATACTGTCTTTCATTATTTCGCGGCCGTGCCCCGCGTTGCTCAAACCGGCGGCCAATATCTCACCGAGAGGAGAGGAGCTGCGCAACTCCGCCAATTTATCTGCAGTGACCTGGCGCAACTTGAGCCAGTGCCAAACCCGCCCCAAAAGATTGTTGGGTAGCACCTTGTTAGTCCGCAAAGAGATATAGCGTTCTATACTGATAACGACAACCGCAACGGAGCAAAACAAAATTGGCAGCATAAGCCAGCCACCAGCAATAACGAGTTCAAACAACTTAACGTCTCCCATCCCCAATTGTTATTTCACTTTATCATAACCAGGCCACCCTCAAAACGGGTCATGCCAATAACCGTGGATCTTGTCGCGTGCCCGTACCACACTCATCGCATTCCCGTCCTGCCATTGAAAACTGATGGCCCCCGCTTCACCGGTAGACCATTGTCGCGCTTTAACAGCAGCATATCGTTGGGTAACGAGCGGATGCGGGTGCCCAAAGTGATGATGAAAACCAGCTGAATAGACTACATGCTGCGGAGCGATTGCGTTCACAAAGTCCGCCGTTGAGGAGCTTTTACTGCCGTGGTGGGGAGCCACTAACACTGTGACATGACCTGGCAGTCTATTCTCTTTGAGCAATTTAGCTTCAACATCAGCGCTGATATCGCCAGTCAACAATATCGTGTCGCCGCCCAGACGAATGGCTATCACGCAGGAGTAATCGTTGTCTTCATAGAGCTGGTCCTTATAGGAACTATCTGCATCGGGATCTGCATCGGCATCGGCATCGGGATGAATCACCTCAAATTCAACATCGCCCCAACGCCAGCCCATACCGGCGCGGCACGGTTCAGCTTTTGCGTTGTTAATTTTGTCTACCTGGCCAGCGATAATTCTGTGCGCATCAAATTGACTGAGTAAACCGGCAACACCACCGCTGTGATCCGCATCGCTGTGGCTGATCATCAACACGTCGATATTTTTCACACCCCGATATCTTAGATAGGGCGCTACTATCGCGCTGCCCGCATCAAAATGATCGCTAAATCTCGGCCCTGTGTCATATACCAGGATACCGTCGGCGGTAGCCACTACCACGGCCAGGCCCTGCCCTACATCGAGCACCGTCACACTGAGCAGAGGAGCCTGCGGTGGCACTATCAACGTTAGTGCTGCCAGCAATACCAGCGCTATTGCGCGCACACCCAATCCACGTGGTAATAACAGCAGTGCTCCTGCTGCTATCGCGGCTATGGCTACGAGCAGGTGTTGATCACTTACCACCCGCCATAGTCCGTAGCGGGAATAAGGCGTTAGCCATTCCAGAAGCCCGTCGAACCATTGCAATTGATAGCCGGCCAGCCACCAGAGCCACTCGGCAAAATACTGACTCACAGGAAAAACGAGCACCCCCAGCAGCGCCACGGGCACAATAAGAACCGTGAACCAGGGCAGCACGAACAGATTAATCAATGGCGCCAGCAATGAAACGCTGCCCTGAAAATAGATAAGAACACCAGAAAGCATAAGCAACACAAGCAATTGGGCCGCCACTAAGCCTTTCAACCAGGACATACGCCCACGACAGGAAAAATACCAGATAAATACCGCTACGGCGCCATATGACAACCAGAATCCCGCTGAATATACCGCCAGAGGTTCTAGCAAAGCCTGCAGGGCCAAAGCCCAGCAAAATGCTAGCCATGGGTGCAGGGCGCGCTTGCATATTACCGCCAGCAAAAATACTGAGAGCATGACCAGGGCTCGCTGTGTGGGCAAAGAAAACCCGGCCATAGCGGCGTATATAACGGCAAACAGCAAAGCACCGACAGCGCCTGTCTGCACGTGCGTACAGCTGACTCCGAGCGCGGAAAGACTGCGTCCCAGCAGCGAACCAATGAGCATACCCAAAGCCGCCGCCATACCAATATGTAGCCCCGAGACAATCAGTAAATGAATGGTTCCGGTGATACGAAGTTGCTGCCAGACTTCGCCAGACAAGCCCTGCTTACTACCTACGGTCAAAGCTACCAATAAGTGCCTGGCTGTAGCGGAAATTCTTAGCTCGGAAATATCTGACTGGTAAATCGCCTCAGCAATGCGTTGACGGAAACGATCTAGCAGGTATTGGCCCGTTTGCCCCAGATATTGCGATTCCCCAGCATGGCGCACGTAGCCGGTAGCAGAAATGCCTTTCCTTAGCAACCATAGTCGATAATCGAAGCCACCCGGATTAGTAAAACCTCGCGGGCTACGCAAACGCACCGCAAAACGCCAGCGCTGTCCGGGCACAATCTCCCTGTGGTCATACCAGCTAAGCTGCAGGCGTTTGATGGAAGGTGTCGGCACCGCACTATCTGCAGATATGTGTACAGGTCGCACTGAGTCGACTGCCAGGATAAACCGCGTGCTGCGTGTGCGTCGCTCAGGTATCCCACTGACCACACCAGTGACATAATAATCTGACTTATCATCACCTATGGGCAAACTATCCGACAGCTGCCAATGCCCCCACAGCGTTGCCCATAACACGCCTGCAGCGAACACAAGCAGGCTATTTGCTATGCGATTTTTAGATGCAGCACGATTTCTCAACGCAAAAACGGACAGAACTATCAGCCACATTGCAGCCAGATACGGCCATGCTGGCAAGGCTGGCCACAACGCTGATGAATAGACCGTCAGCGAGAAAATAATCAGATAATAATGCACACCACGTCCCTGTCGTTGTGCTGGAGAAGCTATGAAAGCCCTTTGCTACGGCTCGCAGAGGTAAGCGGCCCCTGTTGATTTACAGGCTATCCTCCACCTTCCCTGGCAGGCTGTTGGTGCTCACCAAAAATTTTTGGCAAGCTCTAAAGAGTATAGCGATCTTTTGCTTTTGCGAGCAATTTTCCTTAGCCTTACGCCATGAGTAATCTATTAATTATTTATCATAGCCAGGGCGATAAAACCAGTCGCATGGCTCAGGCAGTCTACGCAGGGGCAAAGCAGGAGTCAGCCGTAACTGTTGTATTAAAGAGGGCTTTTGATGCCGGCCTGGACGATTTACTATGGGCCAACGGCCTAATTTTTGGTACTCCGGAAAACTTTGGCTATATGAGTGGCGCGCTAAAGGATTTCTTTGACCGTACTTTTTATCCAGCAGAAGACTATCAGCTCAACTTGCCTTATGGCATATTTGTCAGCGCTGGCAATGATGGCTCAGGAGCCGTACGCGAGATCGACAGAATCGCATTGGGCTATCCTTTACGCAAAATTGCCGAGCCAATTATCATCCGCGGCGAGCCATGTTCAGACGATCTAGAAAAATGCAGCGAACTCGGTCTATCTATTGCCGCAGGAATGGCAATGGGTATTTTTTAAGCCACTGTTAATTTGACAAACAATCATCAGGTCAGCCCATATAACGTGACTACATCCCCATGACTAAAGCCCCATGACTACATCCCCAACTACAGCGTTAGTATTATCCGGAGGTGGCGCGCGCGCCGCCTATCAAGTAGGCGTGCTAAAAGCCGTGTCCGAGCTATTACCCCGTCGTACACATAACCCCTTTCCCATCATATGCGGCACATCTGCTGGCGCCATCAATGCCCTGGCGATTGCTGGCCGACCGGGTTATTTGCGACTGCGCATCCGCAAACTGGAATCTGTGTGGAGCAATGTACGAGCGGAGGATATATACCGGACGGATATTCTCGGTGTCGCTAAAAATACCAGCCGCTTGCTGCTCTCACTTATGCATAGTGGCTACAGCAAAAAACGTTCTATCGCTCTGTTAGACAATTCTCCGCTGCGCGAACTGTTACAACAGCTGGTGCGCTTTCGTTACATAGACGAAGCGATTGCCAGTGGAGAGCTGCTCGCGGTCAGCACCACGGCAATGGACTATGGCAACGGTCGCTCGGTGACCTTTTTTCAGGGCAATCACGACTCATGGCAACGCAGTCGACGCATGGGTATTCGCAGCGGCCTGTCAATCGATCATCTTATGGCTTCGTCGGCTATTCCCACTATTTTCCCGGCCACCGCCATCGACAAAAGTTACTACGGTGATGGCGCCGTACGACAACTCAAGCCTTTGAGTCCTGCACTGCGCTTAGGTGCGGACAAGCTATTTATAGTGGGCGTTAGTGACAACCCCGTTCACATCGACGCGGCAAAAGTTGCGGCGCACCCACCATCGGTAGCGCAGATGATCAGCCAGTTACTCAATAGCGCTTTTATTGACTCCATAGAAAGTGATCTTGAAACCCTCCAGTCCATTAACCGGATGGCCCGCGAGATGCCCGAACAGACGAAAGCGAATAATCGACGTTACGTAGACTATGTGTGCATCTCCCCAAGCGCTCCCATCAATGAAATCGCACAACAATATGTTGATGAATTACCACTCAGCCTGAGAATATTTCTACGCGCAATTGGTGCCACCGAAAAGGGTGGCGGCACCAGCGCAGCCAGCTATCTACTATTTGAACCCGGCTTTTGCCGCGAATTACTCAGCCTTGGTTACCGTGATGCGCTGCAGCAGGAGGAAAAAATACTGTCCTTTTTTCAATCTTGATTGATGCTCTTAACTGCCTGTTAGCCTGCAGGTGCCGACAAAAATAAATAATTACGACGAATACCAGCTTAAAAAAACCAAACCAATATACAGGGAGCTACAAAATGTCTAATGCAAATAAATACGACGCCATCATCGTCGGAGCCGGAGTGGCGGGGCTCTATCAATTACACACCTTGCGGGAAGCTGGGTTTTCAGTTCGCCTGCTCGAAGCCGGAACCGGCATTGGCGGCACCTGGTACTGGAATCGCTATCCGGGCTGCCGCTTTGATTCCGAGAGCTACACTTACCAGTATTCCTTCTCAAAGGAATTACTCGAGGAGTGGAACTGGACAGAACATTTCTCTCCGCAGCCAGAAACACTTCGTTATCTCAACTATGTTGCAGATAAATTCAACCTGCGCGAAGACATCCAGCTTAATGCCCGAGTCAAATCGGCAATATTCGACGAGGCAAGCAATCGCTGGGACATAGAAACCGAGGACGGTGAGCGGTTCAACAGCCATTTCATGATCATGGCGACCGGTATATTGTCGGCCACGCAAATGCCCAATATCGAAGGCATCGATAGCTTTAAAGGCGAGTCTTTTCACACCGCCCACTGGCCCCATGATCCTAAGGGCTGGGGTGGCGACACATCAGTATATAAAGGCAAACGTGTGGCCATCATTGGTTCTGGCGCAACGGCGGTACAGCTAATCCCCTATCTTGGCGAAAGTGCTGAACAACTTTATGTCTTCCAACGCACGGCTAACTGGGCCTCACCTTTGTTTAATTCCAAAATCACCGATGCAGAACAACCTGCCTTGAAATCCCGCTACCAGGAAATATTTGCGGCCTGCGACAGATCCACTGGCGCCTTTATGCACGAGGTCGATATGCGTTCAATATTCGATGTCTCTGATGAAGAACGGGAAGCACAATTCGAACACCTGTATAAGCAGCCCGGCTTTGCCATCTGGCTGTCCAATTTCAGGGACATCATGACCGATATGAAGGCCAATGATCTAATATCGGAGTTTATGGCCAAAAAGATTCGCGAACGGATTAATGATCCCAAAGTGGCCGATAAACTGGTGCCTGACCACCATGGCTTTGGTCAACGTCGCGTACCCATGGAAACCAACTACTACGAAACCTATAACCGCGATAACGTCAAATTAGTCGATATCAATGAAACGCCCATTGAAAAAATCACTGCGAAGGGTGTTAAAACCAGTGACAGAGAATACGAAGTCGATCTTATTGTTTATGCCACCGGCTTCGATGCCGGTACCGGTGCAATGAGACGTATCGATATTCGTGGTATCGGAGGCCGAACCATTCAGGACAAATGGGCAGAGGCACTGAGAACCAATATGGGTATGCAGGTGGAAGGCTTCCCCAATATGTTTACCCATGACGGTCCCCACGCAGCATTTTGTAATATCCCGCGCTGCGCACAGGTCACCGTAGACTGGGCCACCGATCTTATGGAACACATGCGCGAGGAAGGCCTGGAGCGGGTTATGACCACGGAAGAGGCGGAGTTGGCCTGGACAAAACATGCTGTTGAGCAAGCCAACAAAACTTTGTTGAGCAAAACCAAATCATGGATTATGGGTGACAATGTTGAAGGCAAGCCGCGAGATTTATTGCTTTATTCTGGTCCAGCACCTTTGTACCGTCAAAAATTAGCAGACTGTGCTGCCAATGATTATGAGGGCTTTACTCTCGAATGATGAGCATGAACCGCCTATGATTTATCTATTAACGCTTTGCTCACCGGTTGATGAAAGTGGCGATTCTTTTGCGGCTTATTCGCAAAGGAGTGACGCTTTTGGCAATCCGGTGCAACTATTTATTAGCACAGTAACTTGCGCTATTTGTATATGATGATAATATACAAGAATGGTTGATTGGACACAAATAGTTGGCTTTGAATGGGATGTCGGAAACGAGCGGAAAAGTGCAGAAAAACATGGGGTTGGCCAGTTTGAAGTTGAACAAGTGTTTTTTAACGCGCCGCTGCTGATACTTAGCGATGATAAGCATAGCCAGACAGAGCCTCGTTACCACGCCCTGGGTAAAACTGATGGTGCCCGCCTATTACATATAACGCTAACATTGCGTTCAGAAGATACGTTAATTCGTGTAATCTCAGCTCGTGATATGCACCGCAAAGAGAGGTTAGTTTATGAGCAAAACCAAAAAGACACCTAAATTTAAAAGTGAAGCCGAGGAACGTACTTTTTGGGAAAAAAATGATTCTGTTGATTACCTGGACTGGGAGCTTGCAGAATCAGTTTCACTACCAAAATTGAAACCCTCAACCAAAACAATTTCACTGAGATTGCCAGAAAGTTTATTGGATAGCATAAAGATAGAAGCGAACAAACGAGATATGCCCTATCAATCTCTAATTAAAGTTTGGCTTTCTGACGATGTGAAGCAAGGCCGCCAGATTTGATATGGTGCTAACGCCTGCTTAAGCGGCGCAGCTTTGCTGCGTCCGCTTCAAGCTTGTTATAAGCCGACTTGACTGCGTAGTGTTTTTACACAATATGAGTTAAGACTTTCACCACTTTTAAGTGATTCGATATTTAAAAGCTCATGAAGTTCTTCACCCACGCGAAGATTAAATTTTCCAGAATAACGCTTGCCACTCGTCCTTTCTGGCAAAGTGAGCCCTTCTTTTTCGTAAAGCTGAATCCATTCGTCAACAACCTCACAAAGCTCGGAATATACAATCTCCTCCTTATCCCCATGAACGCCA
>QNFP01000120.1 GCA_003645535.1 Gammaproteobacteria bacterium
ATTCAAACCCAGATCAAAGCCCTTGCTGGTTTCCTCATCAAGAGCCAGGCTTGCCGCCGGACCAAATGCGAAAGGGCCGTTATTGTATGCCAGCTCAGATAAACTCGGAGCACGAAAGCCGGTACCGTAACTACCGTGGTATTTCAGTGAATCACCACCTCCCAGTTCTTGCAGGTAGGCGCCGGTGAGGCGGTAGCTGACGTGTTCGCCAAAGTCGTCGTTGTCATCATAACGCACGCCAGCTGTGACAAAAAGCGCATCTATGGGGCTCACCTGGTATTCAATAAAGTAGCCTTGTTGGTCGCGCTCAAGGGACGAACCTCCACTAGTAACAATATCTTCCTGCTCAAAATCAGCGCCGTAAACAAGCGTGAAGCCGGAAAATAAATTTGTACTGCCAGTGTATTCCAGGCGATCAATGTCGCCATTGGTCGAAAATGACGGCAGGCTAGCCGCGAAGCTATCACGAGTAATGTCGGTGTTGCTATAAGCCAGACTGTGGTCAAAACGTTCGCCCTTGTAGTCTGCTGAAACGAGTGAAGAGGTCTGTTCATAATCACTCTTACAATCATGAGTGGTCGGGAAACCGCAATTATCAAATTCAACATCGGCGTCGACGTCCCGCACCACCACTTGCAGGCGCAGAGCCTCACTGACATTCCAGCCAAATTTGCCATGCAAGGTGGTGTTATCGTAGCCATCCTCGTCTTTCAAAACAGTGTCGGAAGTTCTGGCATTAAAGCCATCGGTCCGTAGGTCGGTGGCTGATAAATAAAAGTCCGCCTTTTCATTGCCAGCACCTATATGGCCATGCAATTGTTGCGTGCCGTAACGGCCGGTCTCCGCACTTAGCTGGCCTGATAAAGCGTCACCACCGCGAGGCGTAAACAGGTTGATCACGCCACCGGCATCGGCACCGTAGATCAAGCCCTGAGGGCCACGCAGTATCTCCACCCGACTAATATCCTCACTGGCCATGAGGTGTTGAACCTGCGGCCCGACTTGAGTGCCAGTAGGGTCGGATAACTCCATGCCGTCAAGACGAACCAGAGTACGGAAGCCCTCTTCACCTCGGATTCGCACTGTCGCGGCCTTTCCCGCCCCACCACTGCTGCTTGCTGCCACGCCCGGTTGGGTGCGCAATATATCGACCAAGGAAGTGTAACCACGTAATTGTATTTCTTCAGCCTCAATCACCGTTACCGATGAACCCACCTGACTCAAATGCATGGGCACACGGCTCGAGGTAACAATGACCTCGTTCAGGGTAGTCGATACTGTTGGCGATGACTTTTTGTCATGGGCTTGATCGGCCTGCACCACAACGGGTAATAGACACAACACAGTCAGTGTAATGGTCTGTTTTTTCATAGCATTTCTCCCGCGCTCTCACCCGATCGCATAATCAGCAATTTACTGATGCGACAAAGTACTTTGGAAGTACTTAATAAAATCTACGGGGAAATCTTAGGGACGACACGGTAAAAGCCTGATCATTAAAATAATGAACTATGCTTATTCCGCCTAACCAACTACACCCCGTAGTTCGTTTGCGTGATAAGGGCCGGTCTCCGGACTTGTGAGCAGATGATTTGGTCGCCTTCCCATGCGTATCGCACAGTGGCTTTATGACCTAAACATCAAGCCTTTCCGACTGCCTATACAGTACAAAAAGAGCTAGCTCATTTACCGTTGCGGGGGCAGTGTTGGCTTTGCCTTTCGTCTAACATAGCGACAAATGGCGCACCAACTTCCCGTTTAACCCCAGCACTGGTAACAGCATCGGGGAACCTCTTATCTTGACAAGACGCGCAAATTACGTGGAGCGGAGCACTTTGTCAAATACCTGCGAGCGGCACGATTTCATCCCCTCTGACAATTAACTGCAGGTTGATTCCAGCATGGGCGATTCATGCTTACATTAACGACGCCACCACCACGATAGACAGCCCTTATCCGTAACCGTGGCAAAGTGATGGTTTATCACCGCTAATTAAATTTATTTTCATCGACATGAATAGGAGCACTTTTTGTCATAGCTAATAATTCACAAGACACGTACAGTACACGACCTTTTTGGACAGGGCCTTTAGATGGCTGATCAGCTATTTCCCCTCCTATGTGGGCTTGCAACGGTTAGTTTTACCGCCTGTGCGAGACGCTACGGGCAGATAGTCCATTGGCTGATCGGGTTCTTTTCAGTGTTTTTTTTAACCGGGTCCTGGCCCGGACTAAGTTATGGCCTGGTGCTTATTGATCCGGCTCATCTTGCCACTGTGGCAGCTTTGGCGGCTTTGACCATGTTGCATAAAGGTAAGTGGAATTCCGCTGCAGTTGTGTTTGGCGGGATGCTCGGGGCGGTTTGGCTAAATAGCTTAAGTGCCTTGGGTTATCAGTGGACATCGGTATTAATTGCTGTCTGTCTGTTTTCATTCACTGCGTTTTTTGGGGCGACGAGCCGAAAAGGCTTTGTATCGAATCAGCTGCGCGATGACGCCTTCATCATTGTCATCGTCGTGGCCCTGTTTTTAAGCACTGTGCCAACGGCGATGTCAGGTTGGCAAACAGCATCAAATTTACAGTCATTAGATACCAGCCAAAACGGGATCAATGGTAATGCCGGGGTATTAATTTTGTCACTTGTCTTCATTATTCTCGGTGGCATTTACGGAAAGTGGAAGTATCGATGAGTTTATTGGGTATTTTAGAGGGTGGTTTATTCGCACTGGGACAGGTCCTGCGTTTTCCTGTGATGTTCCTGTTATGGGTCTGTGTGGCTTCCGCCTGTTTTATGGCCGGCACCTGTTTACTCGAATATTTGTCGCGGCGCAAAGAGCGAGCGGGCTTCAATATCAAGCTTTGGTTAAAAGAGGTGGACGTTCTCAAGCCAAATGCCGAAAAACTCTCCAGCCTGCCAGGTTTTTTGAAAACCTTTGTCGCCAACGTACAAGGCATTAAAGAGGCGGGCCAATTAAAGGACGGCGGCCTTGAACACCTGGTGATGGAAGCCGAAGAGGGCTTGAAACACGATCTTCATCCATCAAAGATGTTAATCAAGGTGGCACCAAGCCTTGGTCTGCTGGGTACTTTAATACCCATGGGTGTATCGCTGGCAGCCATGGCGGCGGGCAACCTTGAAGCCATGGCGGGACAAATGGTCGTCGCCTTTACCACCACGATTATTGGGCTTGCCTGCGGTACGGGCGCCTACGCTATTAATATCCTGCGCCAAAGTTGGGCCAACCAAAGTATCAGAGAACTACGCTTTATCGCTGAGCGGGTATTGGCGGAAACAGAAGATAAAGCCTTATGAGCAAATTTTTAAAATTGCCTTTACCTGAAGAGATTGAAGAGGATCCCCTGGCCGGAATCGCCAACCTCTTCGATGTGTCAGTGGTATTTATTGTCGGGCTGATGATCTCCCTTTTCTCAGTTTACCAAATGGGCGGGCTGCTAAATCCAGATGCCGAGGTCACCATGGTGGTCACCAAGCCCAACGGCGACCAGGAAATCATCACCCGCAAAGGCACTGAAATTGAAGCCTACAAAATTACTGCCGATGCCGTAGCGGGTGGTGATGGAGAACGCCTGGGTATCGCCTACCGCCTGCCCAACGGCCAGATTATCTATGTACCCGAAGTCAAAGAAGACAACTAACGCCTTATGTTTCGAGCCTTTGTATTTAGTACCTCTATATTTAGTAACTTTTCGACAAAATTATCCTCCCCGTTACTCCTGCTACTCTTGCAGTCCTGCCTGCTGTTTGCCCTTCCTGCTGCTAGCCAATCTGATCGGGAGGCCGCACCGGAAAGCACGCAGATAAGCATTAGCTATCTATTTTCAGACGGTAATATGACGGGGACTCTGGGTGCGTACCGCACATTAATGCAACAAAATCCGGCTTTACAGGGGCGGGTTTCCCTGCAATTTCTGACCGAGTCCTTTTTCGACGAAGCCGACCCAGTGGTCATTGCCAACTCAGACGTTCTGGTGCTGGACATGATGAATCAGTCGATGCTCGACCGATTTAACAAAGCCCACGGTATCGATTTGATCGATTCGATCACTAAGCAAGGCAAAGTCATTGCTGTGGGAATTGGCGTACAGCCAATTGAGTATTTCACTGAGCAGGGCGCGGTATGGGATGAAACTGCGCTGGCTTATTGGCAGTTTGGTGGCCAGCAAAATCAGCTGTCATTAATGAAGTTTTCCCTGCAGCAAGCCGGAATAAAGGGTTTAAGCATTCCACCGCCCCAGCCTGGCTTGAAATTCGGCTACTACTACCCCTCCAAGCACTCCTCTAAGCCCGGTGGACAAGCATTTGCCAGCTGGGACGAGTTCGCCGACTGGATGGAAGGCAAGGGCTTGATGCAAGCGGGAAAATCCCGGGTGGCTATCGGTTTTTACAAGTCAACATTTTATGGCAGCGAAACCGAAGTAGTGGATGCAGTCATTGCTGAAATAGAGCAGGCTGGCGCAATTGCCATACCTTTCTTCGGTTTCCCCGGCCACGTCGCCTTCGAGCGCATGCTGATCGATGAAAACGGCAAGGCACGAGCCGATGTCGGACTGTCATTCCTGATGCGTTTCGCCAATTTCGATTCTTCGAAATCGCTCGCCAATATCAATATCCCGATCCTTAATCTGGCCACTCTTTATGGGCGTTCCGAACAGGAATGGCGAGACTCATCTACGGGGCTTTCTTTGTTCGAAGGCACCTTTCAAGTGGCGGTACCGGAGCTGGCTGGCTTGATTGCGCCAACCGTGGTCGGCAGCCGCGAACGACAATTCGATGCGGCTACCAATATTTCTATTGTTGTCGACAAACCCATAGCGCCACGTGTTGAGATGGCAGTCAAGCGCGCCCTGCACTATGCGCATCTGGCAAAAAAGCCGGTGCAGGACAGACGCATCGCCCTGATGTACTACAATTATCCGGCTGGCAAGGCCAATATCGGCGCTAGCTATCTCAATATTGCCGAATCCCTTGAGAAGATACTCAAGGCTATGCGCAAATCCGGCTATGACCTGGGCAACGCCGATCTAAGTGCTGCCAGCATTCTTGCCGATATCACCTCCAGGGCACGCAATATAGGCAGTTATGCACCAGGGGATCTGGACGAAATGCTAAGCCAAAATAGCTTCGCCAAAGTAACGATGGAGACCTACAACACCTGGCTGGAAGCATTCGACCCCTTGCTGCGTAAAAAAATATTGAAGGATTGGGGAAGCGCTGCTGAAGAAGATTTGATGACTTACCAGTTTGACGATCATAAGGCGTTTATCGTACCCAGACTCGAATACGGCAATATTCTGCTGATGCCACAGCCGGTGCGCGGCTGGAGTGAAGATCTGGAAAAACTCTATCACGCCGATGACCTCGCGCCTCATCATCAGTATGTAGCGGTGTATTCCTGGCTACGCAACAAAGTTGATATTGACGCCATTGTTCATATGGGTACACACGGCACGCTGGAATGGCTAGATGGCAAGGATTCGGGGCTGAGTCGTGAAGATGCGCCCGATGCTTTGCTCGGCGACATACCCAACATCAATATCTACAACGTAGATGTGGTGGGAGAAGGCCTGGTCGCCCGGCGTAGGGGCATGGCGACCCTGGTTGATCACATGGTGCCACCTTTTATCGCCAGTGATCTGTACAGCGATCTGGCCGCTTTGAATGAAACCATTAACGACTACCACAATAATATACACAAGAATGAAGCATTGGCGGCCATCTATGCCAGACAGATTATCGAACAACTTCAAACCACCGGCATCGCTAAGAGTCTCGACATCGAGGCGACCCTGGGGGCCAATGGTGAGCTGGATCATGAGATCCTGCATGAAGTCGAGGAGCACATGGTGGAGCTGCGCGCTCAGTTTATTCCCTACGGCTTGCACACCTTCGGCGAACTGCCAACCGAAAAAATGCGCCGTACTACGGTAGAGGCGATTACCTCAATCGACCGTTCCCAGCTACCTGAATTCAAACTCTACAATGCTCAACAAATCGACAATAGCATCATCGAGTCGGCGAGCAGAGAAATAGGCAGCCTGCTCAACTCCCTGTCCGGCGGGTTTGTCTCCGCAGGCAGTGGGGGTGAGCCGATACGCAACCCCGATGCCTACCCTACCGGTAAGAATTTCTACGGCATCGACCCCAGCAAGGTACCGAAAAAAGCCGCCTGGGAGCTGGGTGTTAAGCTGGCCGATCAAATGCTGGCCGATCACCTGGCCGAGCACGGAGAATATCCGCAGAAAGTTTCCTTTGTCATCTGGGGCGACGAGACCATGCGCCACGAGGGAATTTTGGAGTCACAGATATTTTATCTGCTGGGTACCAAACCGATTTGGGATGGTCGAAATAAAGTTGTTGGTGTTGAAGTCATTCCCAGCAGAGAACTGGGCCGCCCGCGCATTGATATTATTATCGCCAGTGCCGCGGAGGGTATGTTTAACAATGTCACGGTACTAATGGACCAGGCCGTGCAAAAAGTAAAAGCCCTGGAAGAAGCGGAAAATTTCGTTCGCGATCACTACCTCGCCACCAAGTCGGCACTGATAGATCTGGGCTATTCAGAGCAAGACGCCGACCAGCGTGCCGGAGTTCGTATCTTTGATGAGCCACCGGGCACCTACAATCTGAATACTTCAAATATCGCTGCCGCTAGCGGTACCTGGGATTCGGAAATCGGCATGGCCAATGACTACATCAACAAGATGGGCCACGGCTTTGGCAATGGCTTCTGGGGTGAGCCGATGCAGGATGTCTTCAAGCTGGCGCTTGGCGGTGTCGATAAGGTCGTGCACTCCAGCTCAACCATGCTCTATGGAGCCCTGGATAACGATGACTTCTTTATGTATATGGGGGGGCTGGCTGCCGCTGTAAAAACGGTGGATGGCGATGCACCTGAGCTAGTGGTGACCAACACCCGAAATCCCTCACAACCGGAAATGTCCAGTATCAATAAATTTATTGGCATGGAATTCAATACGCGCTACGTCAATCCTAATTGGATAAAGGGCATGCAGAAGGAAGGCTATGCCGGTGCCCGTAGCATGGTCGAGTTCGTGGAGTACATGTGGGGCTGGGATGCCACGGTATCGGAAATCATTGACGACAATATGTGGCAGCAGTCCTTTGCCGTGTACGTCCAGGACAAGCATGAACTGGGCATGGAAGCGTTTTTTGACGACCATTCGCCCTATGCCTTCCAGGACATGTCAGTGCGCATGCTGGAAACCATTCGTAAAGAATATTGGCACGCAGACCAGGTGACCTTGAACGAATTACTCAGCGCCTATATCGAGTCGGTCAAAAAACATGGTATCAATTGTACTGAAGTCAGCTGCGGGAATCCGCGGCTAATGGAGTATGTCTTGCTTGAAGGTGAAAAGAGCGGGCTCTCAGGTGTGGATTTGTCCGAGTTTCGCCGGGCCGTGGAAACAGCCATTCAAGCGAGTATCGAAACCCTTGCCCGTAGCGCCGAAGAGTTTGCCACCAATAATGACGGCCGAATTGCCGAGCTTTATGAAACCGCTGCGACTCTGGAAGGCTTCGCCATGGAGCCTATAGAACAGCCGCAGGCTTTTCCCCCACAGACCGACCCCTTTGCGCCGAAAAATAATACTTTCGCCTATATATTCCAGGGTCTGGTGGTAGTGTTGCTTTTGTTCTGGTGGTATCGCCGTAGAATGAGCCATGCCCCTGAGGGTTAGCACCGTGGGCAAGCTGATCTCTCTGTTCCTGGCGTTACTACCTGCCTGCAGCGGCGCCGGGCAAATTAGCAACAGTGGCTTCGGCGCCTTCGAAGCCGATATAGAAGTACTGGATGCAAACACAGTGGCTGTAGCCTGGTACGATACCCGGCATCCCAGAGCTGGAATTTACCTGCGCTTGCTGGACCGGCAGCTCAGACCGATCTCTGCCGAATTCCGTTTAAGCGACAATGACACCGATGCCTACGAAGTCGATATTGCGGTGCTGGGTGAAAACATCGCTGCCACCTGGTATGAAAAAGATAGCGCCCAACACAGCGTGGTGAAACTCGGCCTCTGGGACCGCCAGGGCAAGGCGCTGTGGATCAGGACACTCACTAAGGCCGATGTCAACACCCGGATTCCGGTGATTGAAGCCAGTGCTGAAGCGCTGTTTGTTGCCTGGTTAGAATCCCCAGCGGATGACACCAGACAAGCTGATACCGTCACCATGGTCGGGATGTGGGTCGACTCCGGTGGATCAAACCGTTCTGACCCCTTCACCATTGCGCCGGCCAGCCCCACTACCTGGAATCTCAATGTCGAATTAGCAAGCACAGGAAGCTCGACCACAGTATTTTTGGCTTATGACTCCGAGCATGAAACACTGGCCAATGAACTCTATCTCGCGCAAATTGCCGATGGTGAAATTTCAGTCAATCGACTCAGCGCTGATGATGGCTGCGCATCAAAATACCCGGATATCGCCTTCAGACAGGGGCACTTGGCATTGACATGGTTTGATAATCGCTTCGGCAACAATGAAATTTATTCTGCGGTGCGTTCAACAAAAGAGCTGTTATCACAACGCATTATCGAAAACATGGAGCCGGGGGCGGTTCGCATTAGTCACAGCGATGGCGATTCGATTGGCGCCTACCTAGCCTGGAACGGGGCCTCTCTGGGCCTTGCCTGGAGTGACAGTGGCCAGAATAGGAAGCAACACGATGTGTATTTCCAGCGGCTGGATTTCACAGGTGATCCTGAGTCGGAAATTCAGCAGTTGACGCAAAGCGAAGCAGACTCGTTAATCCCTTCTATTCATAGCTTTGGATCAAGTTTCGTGCTGGCCTGGAATGAGATTGCCATTGGCGCTCATGATTCAGATGCCAGGCTGTCCCGTTCCGAGATTGCCGTCACTATTATTGAGTAATAGCAGTTGCGTTTTTGCAATAGCATTTTTCTTTCCGTCAATATGCCACCCAACCATCGGCCCGGTTAGGTATCGACACGAGAACAGTGTTGATTACTCAAAAAGGATGGAAGAATACGTTGAATTGAGTTTCCGTGAACCTCTGTAGATTGATTATGTTATTCTAAAAATGGTTCTGAATATTCGATAATAATAGATAGCAGCAGTTTCAACCAATATTCAATTTGCAGCTAATTTTATTCCTACTCTCGTCCTAACCAATTTCGGCTTAATTACTACATAGGCAACAGCAAACGATACCGTCTTTTGTTGCCGACGAGTAGACCAAGCGGAACGAAGATTAGTTCAATTTTTCGCATTCTACAACCTGCGATTTGAGCTTGCGAACAAGTTTTGTAAATACCGCACTCTTGTTATACGGCTCGGACATTGGCGAAATTTTTATTTTTATAATACAC
>QNFP01000121.1 GCA_003645535.1 Gammaproteobacteria bacterium
AAAAGGGTTATGAAAATGAGCGTTGAATTACCCCCCGATGTGATTGCTGCTGTAGAGGCTAATCATAAAATCGAAGCCATAAAATTGCTGCGAGAACACTCGAATGAGAACAAAGGGGGTCTTGGCCTAAAAGAAGCCAAGGCCATCATCGATGCCTATATTGCCGAGCATCCACAACTAAGCAGTGGGTCATCAAAAACGGAAGGTTCTGGCTTTGGCCGTATTATATTGACTGGCATCATAGCGGCACTTTTTTACGGCATTTATGATTATTTCTTTGCGGCTACTTAATGGCGGTTTTCGGTTTTCCGATTTCGAATGCCAAGTATCGCAAATATCCCTTATTACACACTCAGTACCCGCGCTCAGTTAACCTGAGTTACCCACCACACCACGTCAGGAGACTCTAATGGAAGTAGGTTCATTTTATCTACCGGTTATCGGTAGCCGAGAAGAAATTGAAAAAGGTATGGCTGGTAAGCGTACCGACTTGTACCAGCAAATGCTCAAAGAGGTTAGCGAGCAAGTGCAGTATATGGACGAGCACGGTTACTACGGTATGGGCACCACGGAGCATCATTTTCATATTGAAGGGGAAGAGGTATCCACTAACCCTGTGTTGTTGAATCTTTACTTTGGTATGCAGACCAAAAATATGAAATTTGGGCAGCTGGGTAACGTATTACCAGCCCACAACCCGGTTCGCCTGGCAGAAGACATTGCCATGGTTGACCAAATGCTTGGCGGTCGAGTGTTTGCAGGTTTTGCTCGGGGTTATCAGCCTCGCTGGGTGGCAACACTGGGTCAGCAAATTGATGGTATGGCGAGCGAAACAGAGCTGGGCCCGGAAGCCTATGATGCTTTTAAAAAGGAACTCTACTACGATCACTTCGATATTATTATGAAGGCCTGGGGCAACGATACTTTCTCCCATAAAAGCAAACACTGGGAAATCCCGCCGGCCAATACTTACTGGGCTACAGAAGATCTCACTCGCAAGTATGGTCAGGGTGTTGACGAGAACGGGATTTTGACTGAAATCGGTATTGCGCCACCCACTTACAACAAGCGCATGCCGGATTTATTTCAGCCCTTTAGTGTGTCCGAAGGATCCATTGTCTGGGCGCAGGAAAACGATGTGACGCCGGTGACAATTATCACTAATACGGCGGTGGCACAAAGCCACATCCGTGCTGCAAAAGAAGCCGCAGATAAAGCTAACAAGCCCTATCGTATGGGTATGACCCGTGAAGTCATAGTTGCGGATACCGACGAAGAAGCATACGAAATAGCCAAAAATGGCGGCTCCTACATTTGGTGTAACTTTTTTGGACCCTTCGGTTTTAATGCAGCGGTGGCAAATCCTGGAGAGGGACCATTCGACGTGCCCAATAACTTTGAAACCATGCTGGAGCGAGGTCTGGTGATTTGTGGCAGCCCCGATACCGTCAAGCGTAAACTGGAAAAGCTGTTCACTGACCTGCCCTGTGACTACTTTTGGCTGTTTACCTATAATGGTCTTATTTCACAGAAAAACATGATGCGTCATTATGAACTGCTGACCGAGCAGGTGCTGCCGCACTTTACTGACAGAATTAAGTAATTGGTAAAAGCGCGCCTGGGCGTTCGGGCGTGAATAGCTGACTGGTTGGTATAAGGTTTGATCCAGACCCAGGTAGCTTGATTTGAATATGCTTAACCTTTCAAACAATTGCGGTGGGCGAGGGCTTCGTTAATCGCTTAACAGACTCATAATGATGTCAGCGGGCTGAACGACCCATTTAACGACTGAAAATATATTTATGTTTAAAAAAATAACAAAATTATACAGGGTGGCATTCGTCGCCGCTTTTCTGTTTATCACAGCCGGTTGCCCTTTCCAGCAGCCGGACTATCTCGAAATTATAAGCCCAACTGAATTAAATGAAGTTATGCAAAAAGAAGATGTTTTTCTTGTTGACGTTCATACACCCCAGCAGCGACATATAAAAGGAACCGATTTTTTTATCCCTTACAACGAAATCGAGAAACACATAGATAAATTTCCCAAAGATAAAAATACTGTCATTTATCTGTATTGTGAAGGTGGTCCAATGGGGAATGCAGCTGCAAGAACCCTCTATAAATTGGGTTATGTTAATTTAAATAATCTCAGGGGTGGTGCTAACGCATGGAGAAAAAGTGGTTTTGACTTTGAATAAACCTGGTTGATAGATCGTTTCACAGTGTATTCTATGTATAAACAGAATTAACGATTATTTGTGGAACAATAACCTGGTGTTGTCATTAATGCAGGGTGTAAATAAAGGCGGCTGTAAACAAAGGCGGCTGTAAACAAAGACGGCTGTAAACAAAGTCAGGGGCATTCCATTTTTTCAAACCCGGCAACGTTTTCATCTGCACATGCAGAGCAATCAGATGCGTAGGTTTTACGAATCCCCGTTTTTGTTATTCCACAAACAGGGTCATAGATCATAGTGCATATCTGTGGCCTGGGCTCTTCGCATGCCGTCATGGATAGCATCTCCGGCTCAATCACGGGCGATTGACTTCCGCCACCACTGCTCGCGCAAGCGCTTAGACAAACCATCGCAATAATAGAACTATAACGCAACATGCTCACTCCTTCTAATGAGAGGCTATCCCTATGCAGTGTAACATCACTACCATTATTATAGACTGAATAGAGCAGGCTACATGGGGTGGCATTGGGGCCATTGTAAATGGCTGGGCACGCAGATGAGAATAGCGCTCTAGCTAAATCCGATGGCGCCTGATATGTAGCGGTGGCCCTGGGTCTCGACGGGCGAGAAAACCCTCATTTTAAATCTGGCCATCCTCAGCAAGGGCTACCCCGGCAAACGCCTGCATTCACATCTAAAATTCGCAACGCCTGTTATTATAGCGGTGGTTAGCTCTATTTCTGATTCCGCTTGCTCAGGTGGGTGCTGCGTTATCTAAACGCTGACGGATATCTTCGCAATTGAAACCCCTGGAGGAACAATGATCGCCACCATTCTGGTACTAGTGACGGCCGTGATAATTGGAATCATCGCCAACAACTGGGTACGACCACATGCAAAATCTGAAATACAGGGAGTAAAACTGGAGCTCATGGTATCGCCCCTCCTGGCCCTGACAACACTTCTACTGGCTTTTGTGTTGGCGCAGGTCTTCACATCTTACAACCGGGCCAAACTGAGCGCCGGTGACGAAGCCGGGCGAGTAGCGGGTGAGTTCCGGCTCTTTCAGTATCTTAATAACGAACATACAACTGATGGACAGGCCGCTCTGATATGTTATGCGCGCGCTGTCGTGAATATAGAGTGGCCGGCAATGGCTGAGCAGCGCAGCATCAGGTTAGCGCCGGAAGTGACGCAATGGGGTGACAGGCTCGCCGACATTCAGACTGAGCTGGCTGCCACGGGTGCCCGCCAGCCTTTCGGCGTTATCATATCCACGGATCGGGATCGCTTAGATGCACGGCGCCGGCGGATTACAGAGGCTCGACCCGCTGTCCCGGTGCTTGTCACCTGGCTGATGCTTGGGGTAAGCGCCGTGGCCGTGATGTCGATCGCTACCTTTACTCTTCCCCATGTAGCACGGCATGTCCAGGTAGGCTCACTGACATTGCTCACCCTTGTATTTGCCGTCATGCAAATAGCTATTCTAGACATCGATTCAAAGTACGTTGGCTGGATTCACGTCGGCTCTGAAGAAATGGAATTAGTGTCGAAGGCTATCGAGCATCACTTTGTAGACAAATATCCGGACTATGTGCTGCCCTGTGACGCGGATGGCCGTAAACTGGGGGGTAACAGCTAGACCAGGAAAAGCCTCTCCGCAGCATCGATGAGTAAGGTGATGACTGCCTGTTGTAGGTGGTTGTTTGTCCTCTCCCCTAAATCAAAATCACACAAACTACCGCCACGAAAATCACATCTACACAAATCACATCCACACAAACCAAAGCCACACAAATCAAAGCTACAACCCACAGATGCAGCAGTAGGCCGGAGGAAAAAGCATCTGCTGAATTTGTGTTTTCTGCTTGTGAGTTGAATGCACACACTTCTAATAATAGATTAGACGGATACTCCTTATTAGTATTTTCTCACCATAAAAAATATCCGCCCCTACGGATTTAAGCAGGAATCTCAGACCATTTTTCCCAGACTAATTTCATGCCGCCTTTTGGTCCGGTTGTCTTGCGATAATTCGGGCTTTTAGGGTTGTTGCACCAACCCAGGCTGTCAACGTCGATAGACTTTCCATCGGTTGATACTCGCCGTCGGCCACCCCAGTGTTGGCAGGTGCCGCATAAGTTTATTAATGAGCTATCCAGCACAAAATACGAGCCGTCAGTACTGGCACTCGCAGTTAGAGCACTTCCTGCAAGAGCTACACCTGCTACCGCCTGGGAGGTACGCAAAATGAATTTACGTCGAGCCAATGTTTCTTTTGAATTTTCCATTGTTGTTGTCCTGTTTAAAAGTTCCGGGAAAGATTGCTCTACTAGAAGCATCATCATGCTAACTAGAGGACTAGAAAGCTACATTGATATCCATCAAAAAAAGTTGATAAACTATTTATTTGGGGGTGAGTTATGCGACGGTTAGCCGAGCGGCCAAAGTTCATGAAGGTGCTGTGTAAGACGTAAGGCCTCTCTGTGAACAAACAACAAAAACCCCTTTAGCGAAAGGCCCCACGGTACGCTGCCGCAGGATGGGTATCTGATAAAGTGTCGCGACCGAATAATTTGTGGCGCAGGGTTCCCGGCGTATATTCCCGTTTGGCGAGACCACGTTTCTGGAGCTCCGGCATCACATGGGTGATAAATTCTGTGTAGCTACCGGGGATCGTGGCGTTTATAACGTTGATGCCATCGATGCCAGCTGCCTGCCAGATCTCAAGTCTATCGGCAATTTGTTCCGGGGTTCCTGTGACGCGGCCGGATCTGCCGCTGCGAATAGCAAAGTCACGCACCGTCGCTTTACGGCCTTTCACTGATGCCTGCACCCAGTCGAGAATGCTACGGATACCTTCCGTCTTGATATCAGCGAGTGGTTGATCCAGGTCGTAGGCATCCAGTTCTTCTATGCCACCACCGAGATGAGCCATCATCGCCGGCAGGTCAATTGCCTCATCGAGTTCGTTGCTTTTTCGCGCTGCTTCCGCTTCCGTGCTCCCCACCATAAAGGACAGACCCTGGAAAAATTTGATGTCCTCGCGGCTACGTCCGTATTTTGGCAGTAAGTTCCGAGTCGTCTCTATCACTGATGCCGCTATCTCTGGTCGGGGTACGACCAGGAACTGGGCTTCTGCATTGGCGGCTGCAAAGTTCATTCCGGCTTCAGATGAGCCGGCCTGGAACAGCAGCGGCGTGCGCTGGGGCGAAGGCGATACCAGGTGGGGTCCTTCGACTGAATAGCGTTCCCCTACGTGGTTGATGCGGTGGATCTTGTCATAATCTCCAGAAATGCCGGACTTGCGATCCTGGAGTAGAGCGCCGTCATCCCAGGAGCCCTCCCAAAGCTTGTAGGCGACATCAACATATTCACTGGCCCACTCGTAGCGCTCATCGTGGGGGGTGAGATCCTGGCCAAAGTTGTGAGCAGCATTGGTCAATGGATTGGTGACGATGTTCCAGGCTATGCGCCCATTCGAGGCGTGATCGAGAGTGGACATTTTGCGCGCAAAGTTAAAAGGGTGTTCCTGCATGATATTGCTGGTGAGTGCCAGGCCCAGGTGTTCAGTGTTGTAGGCCAGCGCCGATAAGATAACCGAGGGATCGTTACTGGGAATCTGCAAACCCATTTCGATATGCTTTCTGTGGGAGCCTTTGTATTTACTATACAGTCCAGTGACATCGGCAAAAAAAATGGCATCGAAGAGTCCTGCCTCCAGCTCCTTTGCCAGGTCGACCCACAGATCTAGAGAGTTGAAATTGATCTGGTGGCCATCCGGCTGGCGCCAGACGCCATGCAGGATATGCGAAGCCGTATTCATAACAAAGGCTGAGAACAACAACGGTGTAGCCATGCACATCTCCTATGTTGATTTTAATCAGTCGTATGCGACTGCGTAGGTAGGGAGCCTAATGCTTTTATACGGGTCGATTTTTGGCTTCCAGGAGTTTAACTGAGCGACTTTAGTTTAGAAACCAGCGCCAACTAGCTTTTCGATTGTATGCAAACAAAGACCAGATACTAACGTGCGAGACATGTGAATAGCTACTTGAGATGAGCTATTCGACAGCTAGCCGAGCGGTTAAAGTTTATAAAAGAATCATGTGAAAAGTGACGCTTTACCCCCGATGTGTTCACGAGTACGTCTCTACAATATGGTTTCCGAATATCGTGGCACTGCCTCACATATGTCGACTCCAGGCGATATTTATGGCGTTGACATACGGTCTAACCGATTCCCTGGCACCGGGGAATATTGCGGAGGGGCCTCCGTAAGTGGTCCCATCCATACGCGCGTAGCCCATATGGAGCTCATCACCAGAGCTCGTCTTCCAGGTCATTCCGACACTGCCCGCCCGTATTGGATTGACAGCAAGCACGCCGAAACTAGCTGCATCCAGGTCATTGTCATTTGCTCGTCTACCATAGGTATAGCCGGCTCGTAAGGTGAGACTTGGAGTAGCGTTATATATCACACCAAGTTTGTAATTGGTCTGATTACGCTGCCAGCCGAATCCGCTGCCAGTCCTGCTGCCCAGGGGGTTGGCCACTGGATCCACCAATGAAGGCAGTATGCCGTTGCCAAGTGCCCTGACATTTTTAAATTCGATACGTTGGATATCAAAAGCCACCAACCAGTTATGCCTGGGTTTAATCGCTATACCCACGCTGTAGTTGGCAGGAACATCGAAGCTGCCTTCGACAAGTAAGCCTTTGTATTTATCAAAATCCTGCATATAAATTTTGCTTGAGTAGGCTGCACCGAGGCTCAGCCAGGGATTGAATTCGCCGAACCAGCCCACCCGCACCCCACCGCCAAAAGCATAGTCCTGGCCTTTATTGGAGACGTGATTGGGGGAACGGGAGCTCGGGGCAAAAGCCTGTAAACCATAGGCTTTGAACATTTGTAAAGTCAGCAAGGGCGATATTCCAACACTCTGTCCAGGTGCGAATTTCCAGGCAACAGTAGGTGCGACGATAAGTTGGGCCATATCGAATCCAAGCTCTCCGCAGCCGCCCATGAAATTTCCCGGCCTTGTTCCACAGACGGTCGGGTTGAGATTTGTACCTGGAATACCTGTAGTGTCTTTGTACTCTATATTCATTCCACCATTGGCGTAGGATGTTATGCCGAGCGCAAGCTGGTCGCTAATTTGTCTTGAGTAGGCAAATTCGGGCACCAGAAATAGAGAGTTTTTACTAGTTGATGAAAAGTTATACACCGACGCCGGTCCGGTGGTGCCGGTCCGTTTGACTTTGCGGTTTGGATTCAGGAACGAAAGGCTCAAATCAAGTTGATTACCCGCTGCCGAAAGTTTGGCAGGATTGGAGGCTCCTGCAAACGCATCCTGGGCAACAGCAGTCACTGCGCCAGCGGTTTGCCAGGCAACAGGACCATAGCCCATAGCAAAGTAACCCCCTCCGGCGTGTAAATTTGTAGATAGAGTAGCGATCAGGAGCACTAGGCTAACTGACAAATGTGCGGATTTGTATGAAATAAGGAGCATTAGTTCGGCCTATTTTTACCCGCTGGGAAAATTATAATTAGAGCAACATAGTCAAAAAACAATTAATATTATACAGCGCTGTACAAAATGATGATATTGTCTTATAAATGAAGATGCAAGGTATCAGCATGAGTTTGGGTATTTAAAATGAACAGACCAAAAGAATTTGATCGTGAGGGAGCGGTAGCCGTGTTGATGGACGAAATATGGGAGCACGGGTTTGAGGCATGTTCTGTCAATTCCATGTCTGACAAATTGGGTATAACCCGGTCGAGTTTTTACAACGCATTTGGTAGTAAGGAAAAACTTTTTGCCGAGATTTTAGAAATCTATAGCCAGTCTGGACCCGGGAATGAGATGTTTGAGATTACTCAATCTCGAAGTGTTTTAAGTTCGATAACAGAGAAGTTGTATGAGATTTGCAAGGGTCAAGAGGAAGACAAGGCGTGTCGAGGCTGTCTCGCAGCGAGCAGTATTCAGGAACTTGTAAAAAAGAACGAAGAACTGGAGCCTGTTCTCAAAGAGTTTTTTTATCAAAATATTCAATATTTTGAAAAAATAATAGGTATCGCTATTCAGAGAGGTGAGCTAGAAGATTGCGATGTAAGAATTAAGGCTTTGTCTCTTCAGAATATGATGATTGGGCTTAGTGAGATGTCAAAAATATTTCGCAATAAAGGTGAATTATGGTCGATATGCAAACACAGTCTAAAAGCTTTAGCTTTATATGGTGAATTTGAATAATGGCAGGATTTGGTCAAATACACGGTAACCATAAAACTAATCAGTTATTAGATGGGCTGCAAATATGGCAAAAGAATTAACAAGGTGTCCGTGGGGTAGTAAGGACCCCGCTATGTTGAAATATCATGACAAGGAATGGGGGGTACATATAACAGACGATCAAAAGTTATTTGAATTTTTGACATTAGAGGGTGCACAAGCGGGATTAAGTTGGTTGACCATTTTGAAAAGAAGAGAGGGTTATAGAAAGGCCTTTGCCAATTTTGACGTTAAAAAGGTAGCAAAATATTCAGAAAGTAAAATTGAAAATTTATTGAAAGATCCAGGGATTATCAGAAACAAACTTAAAGTGCGATCTGCGGTGCATAACGCCAAACTATTCATTGATGTTCAAAAGGAATTTGGTAGCTTTTATAGCTATAGCATGCAATTTGTTCAGGGTAGTCCAATAATCAATAAAAGAAAACAGATGAGTGATTTTCAAGCCACCACTAAAGAGTCTGATGCATTCAGCAAAGATCTCAGGAAAATAGGTTTTAAATTCGTTGGCTCCACAATTATCTACGCCCATATGCAAGCGTGCGGAATGGTCAATGATCATTTGATGAGTTGTTTTAGATACAAGGAAATAAATTGCGAAATCAAGTAGCGGGTAGTAAACAAGTGATATGAAGACTTATATAAAGCTATCAATAAACACGAACTACCATTCATAATAAAGGAAAAGTAATGAAAATTATAAAAACTGTTACAGTCGAAGCGCCGATAGGAGTCTGTAAATAATTCTGTGTAACTGCCATGGTTAAACGGTAAGCGCCAAATGAAGCACATACTATCTTTTTCTGGCGGGATTAATTAATTTTCTTTGTAAATCACAGCAGCTTATCTATAGTGTCAATGGGATATGGATAAACCCA
>QNFP01000122.1 GCA_003645535.1 Gammaproteobacteria bacterium
GGAAGCGCTCGCTGGTTCTGGCAATACTTGTCGATATCATCAACCAGCCGAGTAACATCATAAAGGGCGCAGTGACCAGCAAGACGCCGACCCAACTCATGTAGTCCCCTGTTTTCCACAACAACCAGGCAGCAAACACCGTGATAAGCATAGCGCTCATCATGTACATGGTAACGAAAATAGATTTGAAGATATTCATGGTAACTCCTTATTAAAATTAGCTCTTATATGGCGAAGTTTCTGCTGGATGAAGTTTTTTTCCTGGCAACAAGCCTGATGATGTGAATCATCCAGATTTCTGCGTACCCAGGCAATGTGAGTTCATGCGTTGGCGAATTGCGCGTTTGCACAGTAGCCGATGCGATATTGATGACATAGACCCTGTAGGGAGCAAAGCGTTCCACCACAGCTCGGCAGCTGGGAAGATCAATAGAATCAAGCGAGCATCAAACATCTAGTTTGCTCTCTTATAAATTCGTGCATTCCTTAGCTGATTATCATGAACGGTGATACGCTCAAGGCTATCGCTCATTAAGTTAGCGGACATGAAATTAATTTTAGGTTCTAATAAATTTATCTTTTAAAAAATGAGGCATAAGGTGAAAAAATTAACCGAAGGTTATGGACTGATAGAAGGCCCGGTATGGGACGAAGAAAAAGGCTTGTTGTTTAGCGATGTAGTTTTCGGCGGTGTATTTGCCCTGAGCCCAGGGGGTGAAGTCAGTCAGATATTTGAACATCGCAAAGGCATCGGCGGCATGGCTCTCCACGAATCAGGGGGGCTGGTGGTCTCTGGACGTAACATTTCCTTCAAATCTTTTCAGGGCGGTCCGACTCAGTTAATACTGGATAGAAACGAAGCAGAGGGAAACCTCGGCTACAACGATATTACCACTGATGCCAAGGGCCGCATCTATGCAGGATCCCTTGGTACTGCAACTGTGTTTGAAGACGGTCGAAAACCGCAACCGGGGGACTTATATCTCATTGATCTCGACGGCTCTACTCGAATTGTCGCCCCAGATGTGCGACTGACCAACGGCCTGGGCTTTTCTCCCGATGGCAAAGTCTTATATCACTCGGATTCCCAACGAAAATCAGTTTACTGCTATGCAGTCAGTGAAGACGGATCCCTGGGAGACAAGCAACTGTTTGTTACCGCTGAAGTAGGTACGCCTGATGGCCTGGTCGTCTCCGAGGATGGCCGTGTGTGGTTGGCCCAGGCCGGCCGCAACGCTGGGGTCGGTGTCTACGATGCGCAGGGAAATTTGACCGAATTGATTGAAACGCCAGGCATGTGTACCAGCGTCTGCTTTGGCGGCAATGATCGTAAAACCCTTTATATGGTCACTGGTTCAGAAAACCTGGGCTCTGAGGACAGAGACGGCGCTGTTTTTTCCATTGACACTGATGTCGCCGGGGTGCCAGTCGCACCTGCCAGAGTAAAATTAAGCGCCTAAGCAAAGTGACGGCGGAAAAAGCTCCGGCCAGGTAGTGCCGGAGCTTCATTTCATCAACTCACTGCAATAATTTAAGCAGCAACCGCGCCGCCATCCACGGTCATGGTATGACCGGTAACAAAAGACGCCTGATCTGAACACAACCAGGCCACCGTATCGCCGATTTCACGGGGTTCGCCAAAACGTCCAATGGGCTCAAAGGCTATCATTGCTTCACGCATGGCGGGATGACCTTCCAGCTGGGCGTTCAATAGTGGCGTCTCAATCATACCGGGGCAGACTGAGTTAACGCGGATATTCTTGGTCGCATATTCAAGTGCAGCAGATTTGGTTAAGCCATTGACGCCGTGTTTCATGGCGCAATAGGCAGACACCTGTTTCGAGCCAACCAGTCCAGCAATTGAAGCGGTGCTAACAATGGCACCGCCACCCTGTTTGAGCATTTGTAAGATTTCATACTTCATGCACAGAAACACACCTTTTAAATTTACCCGGTAGTTCAGGTCAAAGTTTTCTTCCGTCGAATCCGCCAGGCGGGCAAACTCGCCTGCCAATCCAGCATTATTAAAAGCGCAATCCAGTTTCCCGAAAGACTCAACCGCTTTAGCGACCATTGCCTCGACTTGCGCTGCTTTTGATACATCGCAATTTTGATAAACTGCTTCGCCACCGGCCTGCTTAATTAATTCAACAGTTTCGGCACCGCCCTTGTCATCAATATCGGATACCAGAACCTTTGCGCCTTGCTGACAAAATGACAGTGCCGCAGCACGACCTATTCCCGATCCCGCACCAGTCACCAAACCTACCTTTCCTTCTAAATAACCCATATTCTCTTACTCCAAATGTGTGTATTAATTGCAGGGATACCCGTATGCGCAAAACCTGACGCCCGATGATGCAAACGCCTGCGTTGTTTATAAACTCTTTTTTTCTCTTACAATCCTCGCATAAAAAACCGCTACCCCTAAAATTTGAATTTATATCTGGCTTTGCAGCCTCAGTAAGTTTTTGCCATTCGCTAGCCGGGAATATCTTCAGTTTTAACAATACCTGCTTGATACAGACCATCTATTTTTTTATCCGAATAACCCAGATAGGTAGACAAAATCTCCCGATTATTTTCGCCCAGCCAAACCGCATCTAACGGTAATTCGTCAGGAAAATCCGAAAACCGCAAAGGCATCCCAGGGATCTGGAATTCTCCGATCACCGGGTCATTAATTGTGCGCACTGTTCTCCTTTCAATCAAATGCGGATGATCCATCGCCTCTTTGACCGTCAGTATAGGGGCAACAGGTATGCGAGCGTCTTCAAGAATTTTCTGCGCCACCTCATCGCTTTCCTGGGCTTTGATCCAGCCTTCAATTATTTCGACCAGCGCGTCGTTGTTTGCCACCCGTAGCTCGTTAGTCTCAAACCGTGGATCAGTGATCAAGTCCTCGCGGCCCATAGTTCTGGCGAGCCCTTCCCACAAATGCAACAGTCCGATAACAAACATATAGCGCTCTTTGCCTTTGAAAATACCCACAGGGGAAATGGCAAAATGGTGTGATCCGTTACGGGTCGGCACCATCTCGCCTTTGGTACAACTGGCAATTTGCACATTCATTTCGTGATTGTGGAAATAACTGTCCAGGAGGGTTGTGTCCAGGTATTGCCCCTTGCCGGTTTTCTCTCTGTGCAGCAGGGCAAAACCGATCGCCGCGAAGGCGTGAACTCCGGTCATCACGTCACCGATGCCGAGCATTGGAAAAGCCGGTGGGCCATTAGGGTCCCCGATTACATCGGTAACTCCAGCATAGGCCTGTCCCATTACGTCGAAACCCGACAAATGCGACAAGGGCCCAGTTTGACCAAAAGCGGTGACAGAACTCATCACAATACGCGGGTTAATTTTATGAATATCTTCCCAGCCTAAACCCATACGAGCCATCACACCGACTGAAAAATTTTCTGTTACCACGTCTACTTCGAGTAACAATTCTTTTATGATTGCCAGCCCCTCGGGGGTTTTAACATCAATACACAAACTTTTTTTACCGCGATTTTGCTGGACATAATAGGCACTGCGGCCATCCTTCAAAAAGGCAATTTGGCGTACCGCATCACCCGCTGGGAAAAGCTCGACTTTGATGATCTCGGCACCCATCTCAGCCATTATCCGAGTCGTTGTTGGGCCAGCCAGAAAATGAGTGAAATCCAGTACCTTGTAGCCTGAGAGAATATGTTCCACGATTACTCCGTTTTAAGATTATTTTTCTATCAAGTTAGTTATTATCAAACTTGCATCTATGGCCGGCCTGCTTGATGGATACTTATAATATTTATTTTGATGCTCTACCGAATATAGCCCACAATACAAAATATAGACACAATCTAGTAGAAACACTCTAGCTAGTACAAACCCTCAGGCCGGGTAACAACCTTATAGAGTCTGAGCAGGACAAAGAGGAGCAAAGAATGGGTCGAGTAGACGGGAAAGTAGCGCTGATTACCGGCGGAGCCATGGGCATGGGCGAATCCCACAGCCTGTTGTTGGCGCGAGAAGGTGCCAAAGTCGTGGTGACAGACATAGATAACGAAGCGGGCGAAGCCACCGCACAACAAATACGCGATGAGGGTGGCGACGCACTCTTTATCCACCATGACGTTGCTAGTGAGGAGCAGTGGCAGAGCGTCATCGACCAGGCTGTCGAGGCATACGGTAAGGTCGATATCCTTATCAATAATGCTGGGATTGTCATTTTGAAACCCAATGAAGAAACCACCGTTGAAGATTGGGATATCACCATGGCGGTCAATTCAACGGGCGTGTTTCTAGGTTGTAAAACCGTCGTTCCAGCCATGGAGAAGGCCGGCGGCGGTTCAATCGTCAATATATCGTCGATTTACGGGATTATTGGTGCGCCCAATGCTGCGGCTTACCAGGCTTCGAAAGGCGCCGTTCGCATGCTAACCAAATCCTGTGCAGTCGATTATGCCCAGTTCAACATTCGGGTTAACTCCATTCACCCCGGCGTGATTCGCACCCCCATCCTGGGCGACATGGTCAATGATGAAGCCGCCATTAAGCAAGCACTGGCGACAACCATTCTGGAACGCATGGCCGAGCCCATAGAAGTCTCTTACGCGGTGCTGCTGCTGGCATCAGACGAGTCTTCCTATATGACCGGCTCCGAGCTGGTTGTCGATGGTGGCTATACGACCGTATAGCAGACGAATAACAAGCGAATAACAAAATCCTTATTTCTGGAGAAAGAACATGGGACGATTAGAAGGAAAAATAGCCGTTATCACCGGTGGTGCTGACGGCATGGGGGCATCTCACTGTCGACTATTTTCACAGCAAGGCGCACGCCTGCTGGTAACGGATCGGCGCGAAGAGCCCGGTCAAAAGATAGTTGACGAGATTGTCGCCGGTGGCGGAGAGGCTATTTTTGTTGGGCAGGATGTAGCCAACGAAGATGACTGGAAAAAAGTCGCTGCGGCAACTATGGAGCATTATGGCAAAGCCGATATATTGATCAACAATGCTGCCATTGCCTCGTTCAAAAGCGCCAGAGATGCCACCCTCGATGAGTGGAATCTAATTATGGATGTCTGTGCCAAAAGCATATTCCTGGGCTGCAAAATAATGCTGCCCGCCATGCAGGCTGCGGGCGGTGGTTCAATCGTCAATATCTCATCGATTTCGGGTATCGCCGGTATGCCAACCCAGGCGGCATACCAGGCTGGTAAAGGCGCGGTGCGTTTGTTGAGCAAGTCAATCGCCGTTGATTATGCTAAATACAATATTCGCTGCAACAGCGTTCATCCGGGCGCAGTCCGCACTCGCGGTACCAGCCGGGTGATGCAGGATCCGGGTTTTCTTGATGCCATGCTCACCAGCACAATTCTTGGCCGAGTCGCTGAACCTATCGAGTTATCCTACCCCGTGCTATTTCTGGCCTCGGACGAATCGAGCTTTGTTAATGGAGCGGAAGTTATTGTCGACGGTGGCTATACCACCAAATAAAATATTTATTTGACCCAACTTGCGGCTTTCGCATCACACAACTTTTAACAGGTTAAGGAATCTCTGATTAATTCTGGACGAAGTAGGTTGTAGGCCAAAATGTTCAGATTCACCAACTGTAGGCGCTATTAAGGCGACGAAGAAGCTGGCTATTTTGGATGCAAGATACGAGTTCATGAATTGATCAGAGGCTCCTTAAGCTTAAGATGTAGCTATCTTCTAATAGCGGACGGTGGCCACCAGTGCTTTCTTAATTTAACGAGCGGAATAAGAACATTATTAAGAACCCACCGGGCCTGGCAACTGGTAATTGATGATGAAACGGGTATTCCAGCGATGTCCCACCCCCGAATCAAACTCAATATACACATAGCGCATCCGCACCCATAGGCCTTTGAACAAGCCCTGTTTAGGCTTGTAATCGAGGGTGAAATCGTATTCCACTTCGTCTGCCTGAGATTCGCCGGTATCGGCGTCAACAATATCCCAACCACTCACCACTCCCACGTTGGCGCTCCAGTTGGGCAAACCAAATTTGGAAAAGTGCGAACCCAGATGCACTCCAATCGCCTGTTCACCCGGTTTGTCGCCCTTCTCGATCATCAGCGCGTTGAAATTGGGTGTGCCGCCATAGGGCCTGGCGATGCTGCCATTATCACTGTAGTCGGTGTAGGCAACCTTCATTGACTGCCCCTCATAACCCAGTCCGCCGCGGATACCCCAGGCCTGTGCATCGTAGTTGCCCAGTAATTCATCCCCCACACTGCGCTGGTCGGTGAACTGGGCGCCCAGATGATTACTCCAGCCACTGGCACGCTGGTGATCCCACATCAGATCGGCATATGTAGTATTAAAAGTATCCCAACCATGCTGGGTGATTGCGCCAAAGCGCAGTTCGTGAGGTAACTGTAACTGGAAGCCGGCGACCGACACCCCCTTGTCCTTACTCTGCACCCCAGCAGCCTCCGCCATGGAGACGAAACTATCATTATCACGGGTCTTGATCTGGGTAACGTGGCCTAGCACGAAGTCACGGCCGGTGCCGCGCCGACCAATCGCATAGGACTCGTGGGTAATCGGCACCTGGCGAATATCATCCTTATTGATATAGGGCAGGTCCATCTCGCGCCGATAGGCCAGCATCTCGAAAGAATCAAACTTGAGCTCCACATAGGCCTCACCCAGTACAGTGAAACTTTCCTGCGTGGGTTTGAGCAGGCCAGAGCCGGCCTTGCTGTCAGGGCCCCAAATTTTCTGCGAGGTATAGACCGTCGCGCCGAAACCCAGGCGCTCACGCCATAGGCCCGTATGGTAACTGAAGGAGCCGCCGATGACCGATGCGGCGTTCTTATCGCCGTTTTCCTTGTTCTGGCGATAATCGTAGCTGCGGATATTAGCGATCAGGTGCTCGTCGAGTGGCCCCAGAAAACTAACCGGGCGCTTTGGTTCCGCATCGAAGGCGTGATCCAGCCCTCCTGTCACCGGATGTACTTCGGGGCTAACAGGCCGTTCGGCGCGTATGTATTCGCCACCCTGAGCAATGGAGATAAACAATACCAGCGGCAATAACCGTAACAAGGGCAGGAGATAATCTTTTTTAAAAGACCTCTGTGTCCTTCGCTGGGCAGTCTGCACCAATGTGGCTGCCATACAAATTAACCGCTGTGATACTGAATGTCTCTAGTTCCTGTACACCGTCTTACCCTGGAGCACCGTTTGCAGCACCTTAGTTTCGTGAATTTTCTCAACGGGTATTTCCAGAATATTTTGGTTGATCACAATGAAGTCAGCTGACTTACCGGCCTCAATGCTGCCGGCTTCGTCCTCCTTTTCCATGGTCATGATGCCGTTGCGGGTGAATATTTCAATAACGGTTTCCAGGTCAAGGCGCTGATCAGGGTTAAGTCGACCCAGTTCCGGCCTGCCGGGATACTGTCGAGTAATCATCCCTTCCATGGCGAACCAGGGATCAGGCTCAGGGATATTATCCCAGTCGCTACCGTAGCTGACCACGGCACCGGCGTCGACAATCGCCTTGAGCGGGGAAAAGGTCAAGTCCATGCGCTCCCTGCCAATGGCTTTAAACCAGCCACGGATAGCAGGGTCCGGCACCCACAATTGATAAGGCGACACCTCGGCAACAAAGTTGGAGCGGGAGAAATCGAAACGCTCCACCTCTTCCGGATAAATCAGCATGGAGTGGGCCATATGGTGGCGCGGCCCCTTGCCGTTGGCTCGGCGTGTCGCCTCCACCGCATTGAGGAAGTGGCGCACCGACAGGCTGCCGGTGGCATGAACCATAACCCTGAGTCCCTCGGAGTCAAAGCGCGTCATCCAGGTAGTGAAGGTCGCCTCGTCAATACTCGGCGTCCCATAGGTAGCCGCACTAACGTAGCGATCGATCATCGGTGAACCACCTTTCGCCGCATTGGGCACACCGTCCATATAGACCTTGACCCCGTCGACGTTGATCAGTGCTGAGTTAGGCCCGCGCTTGTCACGACTCATAAAGGTTTTCGACTGTTCTTCCAATGTCGTCGTCACGTAACGGGTGTTAAAGTCCCAGCTGCCCTGGATACGTAAATTAAGCTCGCCTTTTTTCTCCAGGTTGCGATAGGCCTGCAGCCGCACAGGATCCAGTTGGGCGGTGATAATGGCGGTAATACCGAATTTATTGAGCTTATCGAAAATCCAGGTTGCCCGCGCTTCTACCACTGCAGGTGCCGGAGCTGGCATAACAGCGGTGATCAGGCCCAGGGCTTTGTCGTGCAGAGTACCGGTGGGTTTGCCATCCTTATCCCGGTCAATTACTCCGCCCACAGGATCTGGTGTATTCTTGTCGATTCCCGCGGCCTTCAATGCGGCGGAGTTGACCCAGGCCAGATGGTTAGTCCAGTCGTGCAGGAATACCGGGTTGTCCGGGGACACCTCATCCAGTATGCCGACATTAAGGGTGTGGTAATCGTGCTGCCATTTTGCGCCCTCAACCCAGGCACCTTTCTTGAGTTTTTTATCGGTGATAAATTTCTTCACCGCCGCCTTGATCTCGTCCACGGAAGATGTGACGGGAAAGGCGAGGCCCAGTGCAGTCAACGCGCCTCTTAATGCATGAATATGAGTATCGACCAGGCCGGGCATGACCATCTTGCCACGGAGGTTAACTACCTTGGTACTGGAGCCAGTCACAGCCTTCATATCGTCGTCCGTACCGACGGCAATATACTTACCACCCTTGATGGCGAAGGCCTGAGCCCTGGATCGAACACCGTCCACTGTGTAGATGAAGCCGTTACGATAAACCGTATCGGCAGTTTGTTTTGTGTCCGCTGCCACAGATTGCAGGGCCGGCAGTAGTGCGCACACCATGACCGCCAACGGCCAGTTCTTGAATACTCTCGTCTTGAATGCTCTTAACATCGTTATAACCTTCCAGGGTTGATCAAAAATCATCATTAATTGCCTCCAAGCATATTATACAACTGGGAAAGAAACACTTTTCTCATCAAGCAAAACGAATATAAAAGCCTACTACTTTTCCTGCTCTTTAGGCAAAAATAACCTGGGGAGGGGGTGAAATTGACTCCATACTACCGATCACAGTCAATCATCCCAGAAGGGAGTTTACTGGCGTAAATGACCGATTGAGTAGAGCCTGATGAGATGGACGTTCCCCCTACGGCGTCGTAATGCGCCAAACTATAAGTTCAACCAAATAGTGAGAGGAACGTCCATATGCGTAATATTAAACTAGTCTCAATTGATTTAGCC
>QNFP01000123.1 GCA_003645535.1 Gammaproteobacteria bacterium
CACCAGGATGATGCGCTGTCCGCCGTGGCCCTGCTGTTCGGCGCGGTCGGCATCGAATACGGCATGTCCGGTTGCCGCACCGGGTGAGGCGGGCAGGCCCCGAGCCACTGGTGCATGCTGGGCGGCAGGGTCCAGGCGCGGAAACAGCAGCTGTTCCAGCATGTCGGGCTGGATGCGCAGCAGCGCCTGTTGTTTGTCGATCAGGCCTTCCTGTGTCATCTCCACCGAGGTGCGTACCAGTGCAATGGTGTTCATTTTGCCATTGCGGGTCTGCAGACAGTAGAAGCAGCCCTTCTCAATCGTGAACTCAAAGTCCTGTACTTCGTGATAGTGGGCTTCCAGTCGTTCACGCAGGACCTGCAGCTCCTGGTACATCGCCGGCATTTCCTCTGCCATCATATCGATCTGCTTGGGGGTGCGAATACCCGCGACCACGTCTTCTCCCTGTGCATTCACCAGGTATTCGCCGAACAAGCGGTTTTCGCCGGTATCGGGATAGCGGGTGAAGCCCACGCCGGTGGCGGAATCCTCGCCCAGGTTGCCGAAGACCATGGTGCACAGGTTGACGGCGGTACCATTGGCCATCTCCGGGGTAATATTAAATTCGCGCCGGTAGTCGACCGCGCGTTTACCCCCCCAGGAATCAAATACTGCCTTGACGGCCATCTCCAGCTGTTCCATCGGGTCATCCGGAAAGGCCTGGCCGGTTTCGTGTTCAACCATTTCCAGAAAGCGGTCGGAGATTTCGCGCAGATCGCGGGCCGTGAGCGCTACGTCCTCTTTGACGCCGGCCTTTTGCTTGACGGCCTCGAATACGGCGTCGAAGGCCTCGTCCGATACGCCCATTGCAACCTTGCCGAACAGCTGTATGAAGCGGCGATAGGCATCCCAGCCAAAACGCTCATTGCCGGTCTGTGCAATCAGACTCTTCAGGGTGTCGATATTGAGTCCGAGGTTGAGGATGGTATCCATCATGCCCGGCATGGACATGGCCGAACCGGAACGTACTGAAATCAGCAGGGGGTTTTCGCCGGCACCGAAAGTTTTGCCGGTTTTTTTCTCGAGTGCCTGCATTTGTGCCCGCACTTCATCCATGACTCCGGCGGGCAATTCGTTTTCGGCATGATCCAGGTAATACAGGCAAGCCGTTGTTGTGATGACGAAGCCGGGTGGTACATTGATACCGATCTGGGTCATTTCGCACAGGTTGGCGCCCTTGCCACCGAGCAGCATTTTGTTGCTGCCATCGCCATCTTCAAAGGCGTAGACGTACTTCTCCCGGGTGTTCATACACTTCCTCCTGGATACACTGAAAAATCATATCGGGCGGCGCAAAGGCCACCTTATTATTAAGCCCGCGTCATTATAGGACACGACAAAGCAGGTACTTATTGATCTGGATCAGATGTGTAGCCGGATTGCGCTATGTTTCATCTACGCTACGTTACTCTGACGCCAATTCCCTCTCATGCTTCAAGATTGCCAATAATGTGGCGCACACTTCTCTGGTTTACTGCGGGCTGTGAAAATATAAAGTAATTAAAAAACAGTAAGTTGCCTGTTATCTCCGCTCGTTCCAATCACTGTCTGTGGGAATGGTACGCATATTGCTCACTGTTATGTATCGAACAAACCGTGGTGAACAACCACAGACACCCTGGGAGTTACACAATGATGACTCTGATACACAGGCTTTGGCTTCCGGCGCTCGCAATGATGTCCTCTGCGCTGGTGACACATTTGCAACTCTCCCGGGATCCCCACGCGATTGAATACGACCGGGCATGGGATACATGGGTGGCACCCGTTCCCTCCCGCCCGGAGCACATTGCACCGGATCTCCCGCTACCACAGACCCTTGCCAGGGAGGAGGGTGATATCTGGAAGCGGTTGCGCACCGGCTTCCAGTTTCCGTCACAGCTGACACCGTCCGCGCAAGTCCATGTCGACAACTTCCGCAGCCACAGCCATCATATCGCAGCAATATTACAGCGAGGTGAACCATACCTGTTTTATATTCTCGGTCGTATTGAGGCGCGCGGCTTACCTGCCGAGCTTGCCTTGCTGCCGGTCATTGAAAGTGCATTTGATCCCTTCGTTCGTTCTCCTGCGGGTGCGGCTGGCATCTGGCAGTTCATGCCGGCGACAGCCAAACAGGTTGGGCTGCGCCGGGACTGGTGGGTTGATGGTCGCCAGGACATTGTTGCTGCCACCGAAGCTGCACTGGATTATCTGAGCGAACTCCAGCAACGCTTCGACGGCGACTGGTTGCTGGCCCTGAGTGCATACAATGCCGGCAGTGCGCGGGTTAACAAAGCCATTCGCCTTAATCAAAGCCAGGGCAAACCGGTCGATTTCTGGCACCTGCCATTGCCAAAGGAGACCCGGAATTATGTGCCGAAACTGATCGCACTGTGTACCATTATCTCCAATCCGGAGGCCCACAATATCGAACTGCCGGCAATGGCCAATAGCCGTTACTTCTCTGCGGTCAAAACCGACGGTCAGCTTGACCTGCAAGTGGCCGCGCAACTGGCCGGGACTTCCATGGAAGAGTTGCGGCGTCTTAATCCTGGTCTCATTCGCTCGATCACACCGCCGAACAGTTTGCACACCCTGCTAATTCCCCTGGCAAGTGAACAGCAATTCCGTCAACAGCTGGCCCGGCTGCCTGCAGAGCAGCGCGTACAGTCGGTTCAGTACCGGGTGCGCAGCGGTGACACATTAAGTGCCATCGCGCAGCATAGTCGGACGACGGTTGCCCGGCTGCGTCAGATCAATCAGCTGGACAGTACCCGGATTTTTGCCGGCAAGTTGCTTATTGTGCCGCTGGGGGAGGGTGATGAGAATACTAGCGGGGCGCTGCAGGCCTCCTGACGTGCATTCGTGAGCAGCGTCTGCTACTCGCACAAACCGTCAGATTCGTCATCCCGGACGGAGCGAAGCGAAGATCCGGGATCCAGAGGTTTCAATGCCTACTGGATACCGGATAACGGCTGTGCCGTTTCCGGTATGACGATGAAATGTTAATGGGGCAGCAGTGCGTGACAATGTTGTCTATACCGCTACAATCAAAACTCGATAAATGATTGTGAATAGAAGATATGAACTCACCACTTCTTAAATATGCCCTGCTGGCCGGGGCGGTCTATTTCTGTTGCATGGCTGCCGCTCACTATTTCGGCATCAAGCTACCTTTGTTGTTTGTCTACTACGATACGCCATTCTACGCCTACCAGGATAAAATCATATCGTTCGCTGTCGTGTCCTATATTGCTATGTTTTACTCTGCCGCTCAGCACCGTGCGGTGGTTCCGGCTGCGTTGCTTGTCCTGGGCGTTACTGTTCTGGGACTTGCATCGGTAAATGAGTCTGATGCACTGGCGTCAGTGCTGGAGGAGGGGCAGTCCACTTTTCCTTACTGGGCACAAACAGGATTGATCGCCGCATATTTCGTCGTGTTGCTGGTACTCTATTTGCGCGACAAGAAAGAATCGAAAGGCGATATGGTTTCATCTGATTCGATAACCTGAGTGACAGGCAACACAAGCAGACGTAACCTCGGAAAGTGCATTGTACGCTGGCAATACTTCCTCCTCTTGTGCTCTTAGAGCAAAACGACTCGCCGCCTTGTGCATTGCGGTGCCAGCCTGGCGCATTCCTTCGGGCATAAACTTGGCCATATGACTGGCCCCGTGAGACTTCAGTGAACTCATGCCTAATCGATATTCTGCTATCTCCGCGGCTTCATCAAAATCACCATTTGCCATTCCTATTAATATTTCATTTATAGCAACCAGATGATCACGCATATTTGACATCATGTGTTGTTGCATCATTTCTGGCAACTGAACTAGCCTTCTTGAATTATCATCTGCCAATGAGACTCTGTATGAACATGCCAGGAGTATTGACATTGCAATAGACAGGTGTTTTTTCATGTTTTGTATTCCTTATGAATGAGTGTTTCCGGCCGTGAGTTACCCTTTACGAAAACAAAAAAGGCGGCTGTCTGAGGGCCGCCGCCATAACTTGGAGAAACTTCAATGAAAAAGTCTCAACACACGTCTATGTGGGGGTGACGTGTGTAGCTTAATACTAACAATGAAATATTAAAGTTTTGTTACGAAAGGGCGCGACACATTGTCGCACAGGCAAAGAAAACGACATCAAGGACAGAAGGAGTGAATGTCGCGTTAAGTCGGCTCCTGACCTTCCCTCTAAATAACAGCAGATTGCTAGCTAAACGCGTGCTATCGGCAACAACAGACATTTAAATTATCTACTAACATCTGGCTAACCCGCGCCGCCGAGGGAGCTGCCGCGAAGCGCCGCTAAACTTTCCGGCGTCGGGTTGAGACACTTGTTATGTTTTTGCATCACAAACAACGTTTTCTAATTGACTCATTCAAAAGCCACGCTTATCTTTTATTGGCTTTTTTTTCCTTTTTTTCACTCCTCTTTTCTTTCAATGTTTTTTCAGGTTTCTTTTTTACTGCCTTTTTTGCATCTCGGCCTTTAGCCATAATATTTCTCCTTTATATTAGTTAAATTTTAAACATCTGCTAAGAAGATAGTATTCAGAATATAACATTTGAGCTAACTTGATCGGCGCGTTTTATGCGCCGGTCAAGTTAAGCGATTTGTTATGTATTTATTACTAAATTGCTACAACTTTGTTTGCACAAGGACCTTTCTGACCTTGGCCTACTTCATACTCTACCGCTTGGCCGTCATTAAGAGTTGCGTAATCTCCACCACTTTGAATTTCTGAATGATGAACGAATAGGTCTTTTCCTCCATCGTCAGGAGTAATAAAACCAAAACCTTTATCTGCGCTGAACCACTTTACCGTGCCTTTACTCATACTATATTTTCCTCTTTAAGACTGCGTACTGGAGTGTAGATGTGTTCTGCTTGTTTATAACAATTATGATGTTCACCTATTTGCAATATGCTAGCTATTGTTTAACACATAACATCAAAATAAACGGAGTCGTGCTTGATTGTTTTGTTATGTATCGTTACTTGTTGACGATTTATCATCGCTGGCTGATGCCGGTTGAACACCCTGAGATAGATTTTCGTCTACTCTAGCTTTTTGCAAGCGTTTTTCTTCCTTCTTTTTCTTTTTGGCAAGTTCTTTCTGGCGCTTTTCATAAACGTAATTGGGTTTAGCCATTCGAATTCTCTTCTATATATTACAGGGTTGGGTGGTTAGAGTACGGCATTTCCCAGCTGATTGCGCTCTTCATAGTGCCTGCAATACCTAAGCCACGAGAGGCCACTGGGTCGAAACAAGATATTCGACTGAAATTCCTGTGATATATCTCTTGAACGCCCGAGTTCGGCCACCTTCGGACCTTTAACCAAGATACGAAAATGGTCCCGAAGGGCCGTCTAAGAATGAAATTGTTAAGCTGCCTTCTTACGTCTTGCCATGCTGACCAATCCAAGTAGGCCGTAGCCGAAGAGTCCCACGGGTGGGGGCACGGGGGCATATGAACCCAGGGTGCAAATATACAAAACCTTGTCATCGCTGGTCAGTCGGTAAGGTTTGCGATCAGAAGATCGATATACTCACGGATCAACGCCTGCTCGTCGCAGTAGGCTATCCAGTCGTTCTTATCGGGGGCTTCCCCACATCCATCCAGACGCTCCCTGAGTATATGAAGCTCTCCGATCGCGGCCGTCTTGTCACCAGTTGATACAAGCGCTTCAACATCATCAAGATTTTTGACGACAGCATTCTGCAATGACGTATCACCTGAACTACTGTCAGCCCTAGGAGCGAATGCTTCGGCGCAAACTTCTATGTCCACACCTCGAACAAAAAAGTCATGCGCGCTAGTGCTCTCTGCAATACCCCTCCAATCCACCACTATTAGCGCAACTTTACCTTCTTCGGCAAATACGGTCTGTTCAGATGGAACTATCGTTTGCTCTCCAAGCATAAATTTAAGTCCGGTCCTGCGGGAATGCTCCTCAAGTGTTAAATGAATAATACGACCCTTTTTCATAAACTCTTTCTTTGGTTCTATGGATAGTAATTCCTCTGTAATAGAACAAAGTTCATTCAGGTCATCAAATTCCAGGTTTATATATTCCGGAACCACCCGTGTTTTTGAAAGGTCTTTAGTCTCTGCGTACTGGGGCAGCGCCAACAAAAACAGCACAAATGCCGATGCGAACGCAGTTAGATTCGCTGATCTCATAACATGCTTCCTCCGTACGTTACCTGCTGCAGCCCAAATCAAATTTACTATCGAACGTTCTGCATCGTTTTAGGGCCAAAACGGTGTCCTTAAAGATTCCCACTGGCAGTGCTCCGATCACGTTCTGTAACCACTCCACGTCTTGTCCGTCCTCGATTCCATCGCCATCGCTGTCCGGATTCAGCGGGTCTGTACCAGCCTGTATTTCCAAGTCATCGGAAAGTCCGTCATTGTCCGTGTCGCTGTTATTTGGGTCAGTGCCATGGGTGACTACCTCGTCACTGTCGAAGAGGCCATCTTCGTCGCTATCCATATCAATTTTTGCTACAAAGGCCTGTCGAGAGGCTGATCCAGTTCCATTCCAGGACAGGTCTGGACCGACTGTGACCGGAAACCAAGGCGAATAAATTGTTGAGCGAGGATCTCTGGAGCCCGTATCACCAGTCACATAAACTCCACCTCCATGGTCAACGGCAATATCAAATCCAATGTCATCGCCAGTGCCGCCAATGTACCCACAATACTCGAAGTTATTTGTTGCAATCGCATCGTCTGGCACAGGCTTCACCTTGCAAACGAAAGCATCTAGTCCTGGGTCAGCTAGTTCATTAAAGATAAGGTCTGGACCTCCGACTGCCGGAAATGTTGACTCGTCAGATGTTGTCCCCCCAGTGAGATATGCATATCCCATAGTATCAACCACTACGTGCGTTGCCGTCTCGAAACGGTCGCCCCCAATATAGCCTGAGTAAATCAGAGCCTGTCCGGCTGCATCGATCTTACTAATGAAGGCGTCCTGATCACCACCGAAAACAAGTTCGGGGCCTTGTGTTACCGGGAAAGTAGTTTCGTCGGAGAATGTCTCACCAACAATGTATGCATTACCGTAACCATCTACAGCCATGCCAAATGCTCTGTCATTTTCTGCCCCGCCGATATAGCTTGCATAGACCAGCCCAGTACCTTCTGGATTTACCTTCACCACATAGGCATCGTCAAATCCTCCATGAATCTGATCCAACCCAGGAATTGGGCCGAAACCGTCACCATCGGGGAAAGTCGTTTCGTCAGAACGGGTTGTCCCGCTTACATAGGCATGACCCGTAGCATCCACAGCAATACCACCGTGACTAATAGTTACGTTTTTAGTAAAGAGACCGCTTATTACAACAGTAGCATCATCACTAGCGCCACCAATATAGCCACAGTACTCCAGCCCGGTTCCATCTGACTTGACCTTGGCGACAAAGGTGTCAAGGCCTTCGTAGCCGGGCAGGGGAATACGGGTACCATCAGCAGACCCGTTAAACGAGAGATCGGGGCCTATAATCACTGGAAAGGAATCTTCGTTAGATCCTGTGATCCCGGTGACATAGAGATTTCCATAGGCGTCCAGGGCAACATTCTCGCCAAAATCCAATTCGTCGCCTCCGATGTAGCCAGCATAGATGAGGTCAGTGCCATCCGGGCTGACTTTGGCGACGAAGGCATCGATCTCATTATTGTAGATGAGATCGGGGCCAACAGTGACAGGGAAGGTAGACTCGTCAGAATAGGTAAAGCCTGTTATATATGCATTTCCGTCGGCATCAACAGCGACTGCATCACCAAAATCGTTTGCGTCACCTCCGATATAGCCGGCATAGATTAGAGCACTACCATCCGCTTCCACCTTAGCGATAAAGGCATCACAATCCCCCCCGGAAACCAACGCTGGTCCTATTTTTACCGGAAAGCTATCTGGATCAGAACAGGTCCACCCCGTGACATAGGCATGTCCATCATTATCTACCGCGATACCTAATCCACGTTCAGTAATCGCACCCCCAATGTAGCCAGCATAGACCAGCATTGCAGGATCAATCACGAGCGGATAGGCAGAATTATAGTTACCCAGATTGAAGCTATAAGTGTGTGTGTCAGCATCCAGTTTATATGCCACTGGCACGTTAACACGGTTACCTGATACCTCCTGATAGGCAACTGGTCTCTGGTCGTTGAACTCTCCAAGCGGAGTGGAGATTATCAGCTCGCCGGATTGTGCAATTTGAACTGAGCTTGCACCCTGATAGGCCAATTTTATGCGGGCAGGGTCTGCTCCAGGCTGAACATGGAAGTTGTACTTCAAACGGTTAGACACACCGTGGTAAGTAAGATCAATTCCTGGCCAGAGTTCTTCATACCTGATGGTTTGATAGGTGCCGAGTCCTGTTTGCCATTGATCTTGCTGGCCACGAAAGTAACTGATTACTGCCGGTGTCTTTTCCTCTCCGTTCGGTCGGACATCTGGATTAGATTGAATAAAATCCAGTCGTAGCGCATAGCCCGTTTCGCCGCTTAATCCCGAATCGGTTTTGAATTTGGAGCCGGATTTATGCGCATTATTGTCAGGATCTCTCTGTGCAATCGTCAAACCCTTCGGCGTGAAGTAGATGCTTGTGTTTTTACCATGAAGGTAATAGTCAACACCCGCATCTATTTGTCCACTGTTTTCAATAAAGTAGAGGGGTAAATCATTTAATGTATTAGCCACTGAATTTGTGTTGGTTAGGGGGGGCGCTGGCTTTAATACCATTCCCATTCCTTGCCATATTGAATAGCTTATGACAAGCATCACGACTAGTGTTAGCCCAATGAGAATATGCATATTAGTTTGGACTTGTTGCCGAAAGACTATGGATCTCATCTCCCCCTCCCCGAAACTTCTTGTTGGTTAAGATTGGATCATCTGTCTAAGCAACACCTACTTCATGCCACTTTCCAAACACCAGGTACTACTTGTCAATGAAGTGGCCGTTACGAAAGATGGCTACGGATCGATTTTTGTCATTTAGATTCAAGCGTAGACCACTTCTAGCAAATTACCATGAATGTCTTAAAAGGGTCGACTACGGAAGTACAGCGATTTCTAATATAAGCAGTAGGTGTAATACCGGGTTCGTTAAGGGTTGTAAGATGCCTGCCCGTTGAGTACGTGTGCAGGCTGACAGGCCTGCGGCTGGGGGCAGGCATCTTACAAC
>QNFP01000124.1 GCA_003645535.1 Gammaproteobacteria bacterium
AAGAGCACAACTGTTAACAGCGTTATGGTTGAGATGATTGATGCTGCCCGACTTAATCTTAAGCAGGGTAGAGCGATGTCCGGTGCGTTTGCGGATGACAGAAAGTTTCCAAAAATGGCTATTCAAATGTTACGGCTAGGGGAGGAAACCGGTAATTTACAGAGTGTTCTCGATAAAATGTCAGCGACCTATGATCGGGAGGTTAGCGCTGCAATGCAGCGGTTATTGTCGCTTTTTGAACCCATTTTGATATTAGTGTTGGGTGTTATGATTGCTGGCATTATTTTTTCTGTGCTAATGGCTGTTGTCAGCATTAATGATTTCGTGTTTTAGGGCGGTTGGTGACTGAAACGATTGCAATTGGGGTTAATAGATTCGATTAATGAAAATATACAGACAGGGAATGAAAAAGAGTCAATATACGGGTTTTACGCTGATCGAAATTTTGGTGGTATTGGCCATTATCGGGCTTTTAGCCGGTCTAGTCGGTCCGGCGGTAATGAAGCAGTTTAGTTCTTCAAAGCCCAAAACTGCCCGCTTGCAAATAGAAGGGCTGGTTTCTGCGCTTGAGCTTTATCAGTTAGATATTGGTCGATATCCGGCTAGTGGTCAGGGGTTAAAGGCGCTGATCGAAGCGCCAGCTACTGAAACTAACTGGAATGGACCGTACCTGCGTAAACTTGCCATCCCACTCGACCCATGGGGTTTCGCTTACCAATATAACTACCCTGGGCGCACTGCTGAGTTTGAGGTGATATCGCTGGGAGCTGTCGGCCGCACAGGTGGTGAGGGTGATGCTGCAGATGTTAATAGTTGGCAGTAGCTGGTTGTGCCGCGAATGAGGCGGATTGATAGAGTAAGTGCAGCCCTGGGATTTACTCTGCTTGAGATATTGGTTGTGCTGGCTATCTCCACAACGTTGCTAATGTTGGTTGTGCCAAACCTAAGTCGTAGTATTGCCGGCGCAGAACTGCCTAAAGTGACCAAGCAGCTAGCGGTTGTCTTGAGGCGCGGACGTTCCCAGGCTATTAACCAATCTCGGCCGGTCTCTTTTGTACTGGATGTTAATGACCGCAGTTATCGATTGGGTGCTGCCTCGAAGCTCCACCATCTGCCTGGGGATATTGACCTGACCATGTTGACCGGTATGGAACTGGCCCAGGGCGTTGGCAAAGGGGCAATTTATTTCTACCCAGATGGTTCATCGACAGGTGGGCGTATTACCTTGCGGCACGGTGACCGAAGTCAGCAGGTTGATGTCAATTGGTTGACGGGTGAGGTGAGTGTTCTGAGCGATGTTTAGAACAGGGCAGCAGGATGGCTTTACCCTGTTGGAAGTACTAGTCGCTTTTGCAATAGCGTCCGCTGCATTGATTTTACTGATGCAGGCTTTTTCTGATGGACTTCGTCTAGCAGGAAGGGCGGAAGATTACAGCCGCGCTACGGTGATGGCTGAATCCTTATTAATCCGGGCAGGCCCAGAATTCACGTTAGAGGAGTCGCCCTATAGTGGTCGCTTCGATGATCGCTTCAACTGGGTTCTTGAGCTTGACCCCTACCCCATGGACGAGGGGTTGACGGAGAGCGCCGTGGCCGCGGTTAAAATAGAGGTCGCTGTTAGCTGGAAGAATGGTCGGCAGCAGCGTAACTATGAGCTGTCGAGTTTGCGTTTAATGCCACTCAATCCGAAATGAACTGGCCGGCAAAATTGTGTCGTGAACAGGGGTTTACGCTGCTTGAATTGTTGGTCGCGTTAACCTTGTTTGGGGTGGTGTCACTTGTTTTATATAGTGGTTTAAGTTTAGGGATAAAGAGTACCGCTGTCGGTGAAAAGCGGGCTCAGGAACTTACTCATGTGCAGGCAATTCAGCAATTTTTACGTAGCCGAATTAGTGCGATAAAGCCGGTTAAAAACTCTAAAGGCTCCGCTAAGCTGCTGTTTCAGGGGCGGCATCACCAGCTGAAGTTTGTATCAGGGTTGCCCGATTCGATAATGAGGGGCGGCGATGCAGTTTATTCTATTGGCTATGTTAGTGATCAGACCTCCCCAGCGATAGAGGTGGTGTTATCCGCTTTTCCCCAGAGAAACAACACAGTCGGCTCGTTGCATAACCAGGTGCGCCTGGAGGGGATCAAAAACTTTTCACTAGGTTATTTTGGTGCTAAGTCTGGAGAGCAGAAGAAAACCTGGCACCAACAGTGGATGAATCAAAGTCAGTTGCCGATTCTGGTACGGGTTGAAATCGTTCCTCTATCGGGTCGAGCCTGGCCGCCGCTGATTATTGCTCCGTTAGCTGCTTCGGTTCCACGCCGGCTTTAGGCGGGTCAAAGGTTGCCAATTCCAGCTATGTCACCGGGTATTCGGCCACAAGCGGGCGTGGTGCTGGTGTTTGTATCGTTGTTGTTAATGTTACTCACTGTAATGGCGGGCAGCTTTAGCCTGACTATGCGGAGTAACGCCGCGTTGGTGAATAATATTAAAACGCAGACGGAGTTCAGGGCACTTGCTGATGCGGGGATTACCTACGCTAAATGGATGCTTACCCAGCCGTTACCTGCTACTCGTTGGCGGGCTGATGGCAGACAGTACCAGTTTGATTTTGAGGGTCACCCCTTAACGATTCACATTCAGGATGAAGCCGGCAAATTCGATTTGAACAAAATTGACCGGGCGATGCTACTGGCTATCTTGAGTGCTGTTGTTCCCGTCGAGCAGGCGGAGTTGTTGGCCCAGAGAATTGTGGAGGGGCGCGATCAAGATGGTTTCGATCTGAGCGAGGATGAACTAACTACTCAGGTTGATAGGGGCCAGCTCTACCCACGCCGGGTCGGCCGATATGACAGTCTGCGTGATTTATATCGGGTACAGGGAATGACACCCGCGCTTTACCGTCAGTTGAGTCCGCTTTTATCGGTGGTTAGTCAGCGACAAACAGTTGACGTGGGCGTTGCATCCGAATACGTGCTGGCTGCATTACCCGGCAGCGACCAGGCCTGGGTGCAGCAGGTGCTAGATGTACGAAGTATTGATCGAAAAGGGGCTAAAGCTGTGCTGATACCACCGTCGATGGATAGATACGTTAGCGTGAATTCTGAGCAGCGGGGGCAGTGGCTAACTATCAGCGTGAGTTTGCAGCGGTCAAATGGTCAAATGCAATTGAAGAGCGCGCTGGTGGGAAAGAACATAAATGGAGTATTTCCCATCTTTACCAATATCGAACAGCAAACGGATGTTTACCCAGCGTCCGACCAATAACGTTTCGTGCGGTGGGGAATCTCCTTAGCGTGGTAGCAGGATAAAACCGCAGCGGCAGTGGGAGCGGTTTATTTCAGCTAGGCCAAACGCGAAGGTTATGGCGTTCAAACAAAAAAGGGGTTCGGGTGAATACCCGAACCCCTTTTTAATTATTGCGGCTGCAGGTGAAGGCAGCCCTGGTTAATAGTCTGGTGTCACTGCACCTCCACATCCCACACCTGGGTCAGGCCACCGATCAGGCCGCCGGTGCGCTGGTTACCATCCATCTCCCAGAGAAACAGCTTACCGTTATCACTACGGCGAGTCAGGATATCAGCTTTGCCATCGCCGCCGTAATCGGCAATCCGCTCCACGTCCCAGACCTGGTTCAGGCCACCGATTTTGCTACCGGTGCGGTTGCTACCGTCCATTTCCCACAGGTAGAGCAGACCGTTGTCGTTGCGGCGGGTGACGATGTCAGCCTTGCCATCACCATTAAGATCACCGGTACCGACTACGTCCCAGACCAGGGTCAGGTTGCCAACTACGCTACCGGTGCGTTGGTTGCCGTCCATTTCCCAGAGAAAGAGCTTACCGGTATCGGTACGACGGGTAAGGATATCGGCCTTACCATCGCCACCGAAATCATCAACCGCGATTACCTCCCAGACCTGGTTAAGTCCACCAATTTTGCTACCCGTGCGGTTACTACCGTCCATTTCCCACAGATAGAGCAGGCCGTTATCGTTGCGGCGGGTGACGATATCTGCCTTGCCATCACCGTTAAGATCCCCCGTACCGACCACATCCCAGACCAGGCTCAGGTTGCCGACCAGACTACCGGTGCGTTGGTTACCGTTCATCTCCCAGAGAAAGAGTTTGCCGTTATCGGTACGACGGGTGAGGATGTCAGCTTTGCCATCGCCGCCAAAGTCATCAATCGCCACCACCTGCCAGACCGAATTGAGTCCACCAATTTTGCTGCCGACTCTGATATTGCCGTCCATCTCAAATAGATAGAGCAGGCCATTGTCGTTGCGGCGCACTAAAATATCAGCTTTGCCATCGCCGCCAAAATCGTCCTGAACGCTACCGGCCTTCAGCCAGATGGCAATTACTTCATCAGTAGCAACGCCATCGTATTTGATGGCTGATCCAGATTCGCCGATCAGTTTACCAAGTTCGAAAGTGAACTCGTTACTGGGCAGTACAGTTCCATTATTGAGAGCTACCTGTAAAACCTTACCCGCTGAGTGACCGAATGTTTCACCATTCACCCCAAGGGTCGCAAATTTATGCTCCGGAGTTTCTCCCGGGAAGGTGGTGGTGATGTCGATTCGGTGGACGCCGAGAGTAGGGGTTGCGTCTAACACATAGCTACAGGTGGCTTCCTTCATGCCCTGATCATCAACGATATAAGCGCCCTGCGGGTTGTTAGAGATCAGATGCAGCTCGGAGCTACGAACATATTCTTTCCAGGTGCAACTACCGTCACCCCCAAATGTGACTGCATATCGGCCCTGCGAAAACTTGTTAGTAGGACGATCCGTAGCGGGGCAAGTAGTGGAATTGCTGTCTCCATCGGTTAAACAGGCGTTGCTGCCTTCACCGCGACCATATGCACCGAGAAAAGTCCCTGAGAAGTCGCCTAACGTGGGAGTAGTGGTGAGTTTTGCTGCTGAGGCTTTACCGCGAGTGAAGGTCCAGTCGCCCACCGCCGGCAACCCGCCACTGTAGAGATCGTGCCCTCTAAGGAAGTTGTGATTGGCAGATACTTTCAGTTTCACGATTTCAACGCTGCCACTAAGCGTTGACGATACCGTGAGGTTATCTACCCCGCTGACCGTGTAGCTGCAGGCGGTCGATGTCTCTATGAAGGAGGTTCGTGCAAAAAGACGATTATCAGCGGGGTTATTCATATCACGGACAAACCCGGAACCTCCATTTGACCGTGTAATGGTGCAGCCACCACCGCCATTGAAGTCTATGTACCCGCCGTCAGCCTGATATTCGAGGAAGGTTTTTTTGCACGACTCTTTATAGTTATTCGGATCACCGTCCACATCGCCGCCGGCATCAAAGCACTCAGTAGTATTTCCGCCCTGTGACCAACTATAAGTACCAGTAAAAGCGGAGAGTGCTAAATTGACTGTGCCTTTTTTTAGCCCGACAGCACCGCCATACTCATGAAAACTCAGGCCTATAAGAACATCGCCGCCGTTATCTCCACAACCAAAACAGGTGTCTTGGTCTTTCTCGCTCTCAGCCCAGCTAAGGAAGACCAGTTCGCCATTCGTCGTCGACATGACAACTTCATCGATAATTTCAGGATCTTCCCCCACTTCTGTATCTGTGCCGCTAGCCTGTAACAGGTTGTTGTTAGCGACATAGCTGCCAGTGATGCTCAAGTCACTAGGGTTGTCGGTGCCAGCTTCAAGCCTATGAAATGTCCAATTAGTTCCGGCAGAGGTATGGATAAAATCCTCCAGGTAGGTTTCATAGAAATATTCGACAACGCTAGAGCCGTTACCATCATTGAAGTGGAAGGAATTATCGCTCTGGTCAAATGTCCATTCGTAGCCGCCTGCGGAATCTGATCGCGGATTGATATGTAGGTTGTTTGAGCCGTCGAGCCAATGACCGAGGGCCATACTGGTTTCAGTTTCGATCCAGTTGTAGTCGCCATCGAGCGAAACGGTTGCCGCATTGACCGTGCTGCTCAACGACAAAGCCGCAGATAGCAAAAAATGGTTTAGTTTCATTATGTTAGTCCCTTTTATATTGTTCTTAAAAAATATTAACATGACAGCATAAAAGTGTGAAGAAAATGGCTGTGTATTAAGACCTGCATAGAGCCAGATTGTCCCATAACTTAGCAAACGCACGTTAAAGTTGATAGTGATAGAGTGGGTCGATTCTCAAAATCCTAAGTGGGGTCAGGTGAGCCGGGCTAGCTGCGGCCGAAGTTTCCTTCGTTGTGGTGTTGAACCACTAAGCTTGGGGAGGAGTTAGTATGATTGGCCGACGGGGGGGATGCACGCAACTGGCATCAATTGCACTATTTGCGGGGGCCGGCATCGCGCTCTAAATAGCCAGTAGTGAGCACTAAATTGGCCGATGAATGGTACGGCACAGTTATTAATGAATATAGATTTTTCGCTTGCTCTTACGGAGAATAATGGTAGTGATGAAGTTCGAAAACAAACGAATTTTAATAACCGGCGCATGTGGAACGGTCGGCTCGGAATTAATTAGGCAATTATTAATATCGCCTGATTTTTCTCCCCTGGAAGTTGTTGGAATAGATAATAACGAAAGCGAGTTATTTTTCCTTGATCAAAAATATTTAGATGATGACAGGATCAGTTTTTATCTAGTAGATATTAGGGATCGGGATACACTAATTAGGAAAATGAAAGGAATAGATATAGTTTTTCATGTCGCAGCGCTAAAACATGTAGTCTTATGTGAACGCTCTCCGTACGAGGCAGTTCAGACCAATATTCTGGGTGTAGAAAATGTTATTGAAGCAGCACACGTAAATTCCGTGCAGCGGGTAATTTTTACGAGTTCAGATAAAGCGGTTAACCCTACAAACGTAATGGGAACTAGCAAACTGATGGGCGAGCGGCTGATGACGGCTGCTAATAGTAATCAACATGAATCCGCTACTATTTTTTCGTCGACGAGGTTTGGTAATGTTTTAGGGTCAAATGGTTCGGTGATTCCCATTTTTAAAAAGCAGATTCAAAGTGGTGGTCCGGTAACGTTAACGGACAGAGATATGACAAGATTTGTCATGACTATAGAGCAGGCTGCACAATTGGTTTTAAATTCCGCCTCAATTGCCAAAGGGGGAGAGGTTTTTGTTACCAAAATGCCGGTAATTCGTATAGAGGATCTTGCCAAAGTGATGATTGACGAATTAGCGCCCAAGTTTGGATATAAGCCAGAGGATATAGAAATAAAAATATCTGGTGCCAAGCCGGGTGAAAAGTTGTATGAAGAATTGATGAGCGACGAAGAAATACGCCGGGCAGTGGAACTGGCGGACTATTTTTCTGTTTTACCGGCTTTTCGAGGTTTTTATGCGGCGATTTCTTACGATTATGCGGGAATGACTTCTAGCGAGGTTGATAATCCTTATAATTCACATATAGAAAAATCATTAGGGCGTGATGAGGTTAAAGAGTTTTTAATTGAAAATGATCTTATTTCATTGCTAACCGAAGATTTGAATACTACATCGCAGCGCTACTGGCCAGGAGACAAGGAATCGCGATAGTAAACCTTTAATTAAATTAAGAGATAATTTTTAGGAGAATATAGTGTCACATGTTTTAATTTTAGGTGGTGACGGGTATCTAGGTTGGCCGACTGCAATGCATTTTTCAGCTCGCGGCTATGATGTAACCGTAGTTGATAACTACATGCGGAGAAATGCCTGCGTTGAAATAGATGTAGGCATGTTATATCCAATCCCGACCTTGATGGAACGAGCAAAAATATGGCATGAGCGTACTGGTAAGGAGATTAAGGTTTTAATTGGTGACCTGCAAGAACCAGAGGTTATGCGTTCTTTATTCAGCGGGCCACTAAGCTATAGCTGGGCTGTTAATAGTGGCTTTACAGGAATGCCGGACACGGTTATCCATTACGCTGAACAACCTTCTGCTCCCTATTCGCTAATGGACTATAAGCGAGCAGATATAACGATAACGAACAATCTGCGAGTCACTAATAACTTAATGTTTGCAGTGCGTGATTACAGTCGCGATACCCATATTATTAAACTGGGGACAATGGGTGAGTACGGCACGCCGAATATCGATATTGAAGAGGGTTGGCTGGAAATCGAACATAATGGCCGAAAAGGTAAGTTTCTCTTTCCTCGTCAGGCCGGTTCCATCTATCACACAACAAAGGTAATGGATACAGACCTCATGTGGTTTGGAGTTCGCATGTGGGATTTGAAAGTAACCGATCTTATGCAAGGGCCCGTATACGGGATAGAAACCGAGGAGATGAAGGTTGATCCACGATTAAAAACACTGTTTAACTACGATGAAGTGTTCGGGACGATAGTAAATCGCTTTATCGTTCAGGCAGTTTGTGGCTATCCATTAACAGTATACGGTAAAGGCGGTCAGACTAGAGGCTATTTAAACATCAAGGATACCTTGCAGTGTGTACATAAATCCGAACAATCCCCAGCCAACTCTGGTGAGTTAAGAATATTTAATCAAATTATGGAGACCTTCAGCGCGAATGAATTAGCCGAAAAGGTTCATGCAGTCGGCTGCGATCTTGGCTATGACGTAAAAATTAATCACATCGACAACCCGCGAAAAGAAGCGGAAGAGCACTATTACAATCCAGCGTACCAAGGTTTAATTGAAATCGGGGTTGAGCCTCACTACCTCACAGATGAAGTGATTAGTGAATTAATGAACCTCGTAGCACAGTACAAACAAAGTATAAGGACGGATGTGATATTTAAAGGGATCAAGTGGTGAGTAATTGGTTGATAACCGGCGGTTGTGGGTTTATAGGTTCATCGTTAATTAAGAAATTAATCGAGAAAAGTCCAGAGGTGAACGTCAGAGTCTTGGATAATCTCGCAGTTGGTTCTCGGGAAGACCTGCGAGCAGTTTGCGAGTTTAATGAGATAGGCGTTGGAGCTATCAACGGATCACCGGTGGGTATTGAGCTGCTAGTCGCTGACATCGGTGATGACAAAGCCGCTCTGGCGGCCGCATCAGGGGCCGATGTTGTGGTTCACCTGGCCGCAAACACAGGGGTTGGGCCCTCCGTTGATGATCCTCGAACGGACTGTGCTACGAATGTGTTCGGCACTTTCAATATGCTTGAGGCGGCTCGGCATAAAAACGTCGGTAAGTTTGTGTTTGCCTCCTCCGGCGCCCCCATCGGAGACCTGGAAGCCCCGCCCATCCATGAAGAATTGCCAGCGCACCCGGTTTCTCCATATGGTG
>QNFP01000125.1 GCA_003645535.1 Gammaproteobacteria bacterium
GTTAGAACGAATTAGCCCTGATGGGTTATCAGCCTGACTGTCATTTTTCTTCTCATCATGTTTGGGATTATCTGGTATTTCGAGATAAAAAATCCTCACGACGATCAAGACAAGATTATTGATACTTTTGACGGGGTTGATGAGTCCAATCAAAAGTCTCCTTCTCTACTTTTCATTGGTTACTGGATTACTGCTATCGGGGCTGTAGGTTTTCTGTTACTTTACCCTGGATTAGGAAACTGGAAAGGCTTGATGGACTGGTCCTCTCAGGACGCGGCATCCATTGCGACAGCCACCTCTCTTGATGAGCAAATCAAAACACTTACAGACAAACATGCCCGATTAACACTGGACGTACTGTCACAATCCGATGCAGTCGTGGCAACAGGTAAACGTGTATTTCAAACCCATTGTGCTGCATGTCATCGTGATAATGCGCAAGGCCAGTTACATTTTCCTAATCTCGACGATAATGACTGGATCTATGGAGGATCGGATGAGGCGATCATTACCTCTATTACACTGGGTCGTAACGGGGCTATGCCGGGTTGGGATAATATCCTTACCCCGGAACAGATAAAAAATACTGCGATTTATGTGGCTTCCCTGGAGCCTGAACGCTCTCTCGATGCCGGCCATTCGACCATCGAATTCGGTCAGAATATTTTTATGCAGCACTGTAGCACTTGTCATGGCGCAGATGGTAAAGGCAATTCATCCATCGGTGCTCCTAACTTAACGGATGACATCTGGCTTCATGGTGGCAGCCTGGGAACTATCGAACAGACCATAAAGCAGGGTGTGGACAATAAGATGCCTGCCTTTGGCGCGCAGCTGTCAAGCAATGAAATACTGGCGGTTGGTGCCTTTATCACTGCTCAACGGAAGAGTATTGTAAAAGAGGCAGAGGGCCTGGACACAGGGTTGATTGAAAAAGGTAGATACCTTGCTCTGGCTGGAGATTGCGTGGCATGCCATACGGCGCAAGGAGGTGAGCCTCTGGCCGGCGGTTTAGCTTTTGTCACCCCGTTTGGAACTCTCTATTCTGTAAACATTACCCCACATCCTGATGAAGGTATCGGTGATTATAGTTACCAGGATTTTTTTGCTGTCATGCGTAAAGGTAAAGGCAAGCATGGCTATCTCTATCCTGCTATGCCATACACTTCCTACCAGTATGTGACAGAGGATGACTTAAAATCAATCTGGGCCTATTTGCGCTCGTTAACACCGGTTGCGCAGCGTAATACAGCCAATGACATGATGTTTCCAAGTAATATCCGACTTGGCATGCTAGCCTGGGATCTTGCTTTTCTAAACACCTCACCCCTAGCCTATCCTGACGATGCTACTGAAAGCTGGAAACGAGGCAAATATCTTGTTATGGGCTTAGGTCATTGCTCCGAGTGCCATACACCGAGGAATATCGCTCAGGTCCTTCAAACTGAAAAACTATTTCAAGGTAATCTGATCGATGGCTGGAACGCACCCAATATTACCGCAACGGAATTGTATCAGGATGGGTGGACAGTTGATAATCTAACGGAATTTCTTCTTAAAGGTCACTCAGATAAAGGTTCCGCATTTGGCGGCATGGCTGACGTGGTAAAAAATAGTACCCGTTATTTAACCATTGAGGATGGCCGGGCCATTGCTGAATATCTGATTACAGGCGATAAATTTAATATTAAAGATAGCAGCGTTGAGGTACTCAAACCTACAGGGTTTACCACCGCTGCTTATCAGCAGGAGGATTATAAATTATTCGCGCAAACCTGTGCCGCTTGCCATGGGCCTGATGGTAAAGGGAGGGAGAAGATTGCTCCCAGCTTGTTGAATAATGGCATCATAATGCACAGCGACCCCTACGATACTGTTGCCGCAATTCTGCGAGGTCTGTCTCCGGATTATTTGACGGAGGATGCCGATTTTATGCCCATGAGTAGTTTTGACAGTGCGTTAAGCGACTTACAGTTGGCTAAGCTCACCACTCTGGTCCGGAAATATCTAGGTGGCAGAAATACGACGATCACTGAATCGCAGATCACAAAGATACGTGAATCGATTGAAAAATCAGGCTATCAGGTGAAAGCACATACAAAACAGAATGGGGATTAAGGCGGTATATTCTATGACAGAAATCACCTAACGATCATGGCACTTGAGCTACCCCCCCTTAATGCTGTTGACTTAAGAAATATACCGGAATTTGTAGGCTGGGTTGAGCGGGTAGCGAAACCCAGCATTACCGCAAAGCTGGGTTTCGTTGCTCACTCAACCCAGCCTACATATTTGTTTTATCTTAAGTCAACAGCATTGCCTCTCACCCCTGCTCTCTCCCAATGGGAGAGGGAGATTAAGGTGTCGCTTTGCGACTTTCACGGTAAAGATTTGGCTCATCGAGATGCCCGGTAACGCGCAAACGCATAGAAGCTGTTTTCATTGTGGTGATCAGATTTCTGGGAACACCCACTGGCAAGTCATCTGGAAAGATATTCCACGAGACATGTGCTGTCCTGGCTGTCAGGCAGTCTCCGAAACTATTATTAAAAGTGGGTTGGATGAGTATTACCTGCACCGTGAAAATAACCCGGAAAAACCCCGGTCACTGATTCCGGAAGCGTCACAGCGTTTAAAATCTTATAATCAGCCAGAAATTTCCCAGCCCTATATCCAATCCAGCGGAAAAATACAGCAAGCAAGTTTTTATGTTGAAGGCATGACCTGTGCAGCATGCGCCTGGCTGATTGAAAAAAAAGTTAGCGAGTTGCCCTTTGTTGAAAATATCAGCATCAATGCGATCAGCAATATCGCCAACATTAGCTGGTCAGTAACAAGCCTGGAAAACGATTCTAACTCTGTGGAATCGAAAAACTCTCATATGGGGGATATTCTCTCCTGCATTAGCAGTTGCGGGTATTGTGCTAAACCTTTGCTGTTAGAACAACTCGCAACTGCGCACAAAAGCCATCAAAAGGATCTATTGAAACGGCTCGGAGTGGCAGGTCTCGGCATGATGCAAGTGATGATGTTAGCAATAGGACTCTATAGTGGTGCATTCGTGGGTATGGAGGTGAAGCACCAAAGCTTCTTGCGTTGGTTCAGTTGGATAATCACTACGCCAGTAGTGTTTTATTCAGCAGCACCATTTTTCAAAGCGGCCTGGAACAATCTCAAATCTTTTGAGCTGGGCATGAATGTGCCCGTTTCCATCGCTATTTCTAGTGCCTACATAGCAAGTAGCTATGCGACATTTACTGTCAGCGGCGAAGTTTATTTTGATTCCGTGGTAATGTTTACCTTCTTCCTGATGGTCGGAAGGTTTTTACAAAGTCGTGCCGGCTGGCGTGCTGCAGAAACCAATCTTACTTCAAATCTGGCTTTCGCCCCATCCATACAGACTAAATTTGCTGGAAAATGGCGTTTTCATGCAGTTAATAAACTTAAAAGAGACGATCTTATCCTGGTTGTTCCCGGTGAAGCTGTCCCGGTTGATGGCACTATTGAAAAGGGATGTTCTGAAATCAGTACCGCTATTATCAATGGTGAATTTAAACCCCAAACCTGCGCCAAAGGTGACCAGGTACTTGCGGGCAGTATCAACCAGACCCAGCCATTGGAAATCCGCTGTAGCGCAGTTGGCACAGACCGATTTATTGAAAAGTTGGCAAGGCGACAGCAAAAGGCTTTGGCGGAAAAGCCGGCAATGGTCTCGCTGGCGGATAAATTGTCCCACTGGTTTGTGTTAAGTGTGCTTGCAATCGCACTCTTGACCGCTATGTTTTGGACTCTAAAATCTCCTGAAGATGCTTTCTGGATCAGCTTATCAGTACTGGTCGTTTCCTGTCCCTGTGCCCTTTCTCTTGCCACCCCCGCAGTATTTACAGCAGCGATTGCCAGAGCTTCCAGAATTGGCTTTATTATCAATAAACCTGAATTTTTTGAGCAACTGCCAAAATGTGACTGGATAGTTTTTGATAAAACCGGCACCTTAACCCAGGGAAAATTAACCATTACTCAGATAGAAATATTGCAACCCGGCTACAGCGAAGATGAAATTCTTAACCTGAGTGCTGCTCTGGAAACGGGTTCATCTCACCCGATCGCACAGGCCGTACTTAAAGCAGCCCCACAAAAAGAATTCTCGCAAATTATTTCTGAGAGGAACGATAGTCCTGGAAAAGGTGTCTCAGCCTGCATTGACGATATTGATTACAAACTGGGGCAATTCTATGATTCAGCAATGCACACTAAAGATAAAACAATTGTTCTTTACCGTGAAGATATTCCCCTGGCCAGAATTTATCTCAACGATCCCTGGCGTGAAGACAGTCGCCTGAGTTTGCAACTATTAAAAGAGCAGGGTTACCGCATTGCTTTACTAACTGGAGACCCCTCAGGTGATAGTGAAATACTCCGTAAAGAACTACAGATCGATGAAATCATATCTTCAGCCTCGCCCGAAGACAAATTAAAATGGGTGGCGCAAAAACAAACCGCAAAGCATTTTGTACTCATGGTTGGCGATGGTATTAATGATGGGCCCGTACTCGCTCAGGCCAACACCTCAATTGCGATGTATTCAGGGGCAGCATTGTCAAAAACCGGCAGTGATGCCATCCTGCTCAATGGAAAAATGGGTAGTCTGGTAGAACTTATTCAATTAAGTAAAAAGTCACGCCAGATCATTAAACAAAATCTCGGCTGGGCAGTTATGTATAATGCTACAGCAATCCCATTGGCGGCCAGTGGTAACATTCCACCCTGGCTCGCGGCTATAGGCATGTCAATAAGCTCCCTGTTTGTAGTGGGCAATGCGCTGCGGCTGAACTCAATGAACACTGAAAAACTCACGTCTTATGAATAGTATTTATCTATTAATCCCCGTTACTGGCGTTTTTTTAGGCATTGCCATTTGGGCGTTTATCTGGGCAGTTAATAATGATCAATTTGACGATATGGACTCCGCAGCTTCAAGTATCCTCTTCGATGATGAGTCGCCAACCATTGACGCTATAAAAACAGAGGATTTAAAAAAATCTAAAGACCACACCACAGCTATGAAAAGCAACCAGGAAAATGCAGATGACCGTTGATTGTACGGATCCAAATCATCGTTGGCCAGCGAACCGCTGGCATGCCTTACAAGAGCTTCAATGATTCGAAAACAAGTTGGTTAAGATGTCAGTTATTACGAATGCTACAGACACCTGGCGGTGGAACACTTCGTTATCCCCCTGTGTCAGGAGAGGTGACCCATTTTGTTTCCAGGAATGCGGATACCACTATGGCTAAAGATGTGGAACTGGCCCTGCAGAAGGCAGAGCAGACCCGTAATCTAGCACTGGATGCCGCCCAGGTAGGAATCTGGAATTACGTGTTCGAAACCGATTCCTGGACCTGGGATGAGCGAGTCGACCGGATGATGGATTATCCAGAAAGTGTGGAGCGGGATATCCAGCGATGGGTGGAAGCCCTGCATCCCGATGACCGGGATTTTGCAGTGGGAGAGTTGCAGGCATTAAAGCTTGGCGAGCAGTTACTCGTCGACATCGAGTATCGCGTGATTTGGCGCAATGGAGAGGTTCATTACCACACGTGGCGAGGAAAAACGACTTTAGACAGCAATGGAAAGCCGCTGCGCCTCGATGGCGTCACCTTCGATGTGACAGATCTGCGCACCGCCCAGGGAGCCAGGCAGGCCGCAGAACAGACACTGCGCAGGAGTGAACAGCAGTTCCGTACCCTTTTCAGTGTGACAGCCATTCCTCTAATATCTGTGGATGCCGATGAGAACACGATGATCAACCCAAAATTCACCGAGGTTTTGGGTTACACCCCTGAAGATATTTCGACCTTGAATGAGTGGTGGCCACTGGCTTATCCTGATCCGGATTATCGGCAATGGGTGATAGAAAATTGGGAGTCCGCCGTACAGCGAGCCATTGAGAACAACACCGACATCATGTCGGACGAGTATCGTGTGACCTGCAAGAATGGCGAGGTCAGGCGGATGTTTATCGGAGGTAGCATCAGAGAGGATTTCTTCCTGGCTACATTGATCGACGTCACCGAAATCAAGCAGGCCGAAGAAGCCATGCGGCAAGCCAAGGAAATTGCCGAACAGGCCACCCGCGCCAAGTCCGACTTTCTGGCTAACATGAGCCACGAGATCCGCACCCCGATGAACGCCATTATTGGCCTCTCTCATCTGGCCCTGGGCACCGAGTTGTCGCGTAAACAACGCGACTATCTGGACAAAATATCCATCTCCGCCAACAACCTGCTGGGGATCATCAACGACATCCTCGACTTCTCCAAGATCGAGGCGGGCAAGCTCGACATGGAGCACGTTGACTTCGACCTGATCAAAGTGCTAGACAACTTCTCCAATGTGGTCGCGGTCAAGGCCTCGGAAAAGTGCCTGGAGCTGATTGTCGACCTGGCCGACGATGTGCCCATGGACCTCAGGGGCGACCCGCTTCGACTGAACCAGATCCTGATCAACCTCGCCAACAACGCGATCAAATTTACCGAACAGGGCGAAATTGCGGTGCGCATTGAAGTACTACAACGCGACGTTGACGACGTGCATTTGCGCTTCGTGGTGCGCGATACCGGTATCGGCATGAACGAGCTCCAGCGCAGCAAGCTGTTCCAGGCTTTCAGTCAGGCCGATACTTCAACCAGCCGAAAATTCGGCGGCACCGGCTTGGGCCTCACCATCTCCAAGCGCCTGGTGGAAATGATGCACGGCGAGATCGGTGTCGACTCCGAGCCCGGCGTCGGTTCCGAATTTTGGTTTACCGCCCGTTTCGGCATCAGCGCCAAGCCACGCCAAAACGGTCCACGGGCCTTGCCGGGCGACCTGAGGGATCTGCACGTACTGGTGGTGGACGACAACCCGACCTCACGCACCATCCTCGCCCGCTATGTGGAATCTTTCGGTTTCCGCAGCGACCAGGCAGCCAACGGCGAACAGGCTCTGGCTAAGCTGGAAGTTGCCGATCCACCCTATGATCTGGTGTTAATGGACTGGAAAATGCCCGACATGGACGGCATCGAAACCACCCGGCGTATGCGTGCCAATGAAAAGCTTGCCACCATGCCCCAGGTATTGATGGTCTCCGCCTATGGGCGCGAAGAACTGCGCGAGGCCGCCGAAGAGGTTGGCATACGAGCCTATCTAGTCAAACCGGTCAATCCATCCGCCCTGTTGGACGCCACCCTAGAAGCCTTTGGCCACCACGTCGAGCGGGGATTGCATAAAGGTCACGGCGCTCAGGCTGCCGACCACCTACGTGGTGCACATCTGCTGCTGGTGGAAGACAATGAGATCAACCAGCAAGTGGCCACCGAACTGCTGGAACAGGCCGGCCTGAAAATCACTATCGCCAACCATGGGCGCGAAGGCGTGGACATACTGGGCGCACAGCAAGACAGCTTCGATGGCGTACTGATGGATATTCAGATGCCGATCATGGACGGCTACAGCGCCACCCGCGAAATTCGCAAAGACGCCCGTTTCAAAAAGATACCGATCATCGCGATGACCGCCAATGCGATGGCGCAGGACCGCCAACAAGCTCTTGACGCTGGCATGAACGATCACGTTGCCAAGCCGATAGATATTAAAGAGTTGTTTGAAGTGCTGGGGAAATGGATAGAGGTGCCGGAACAACGCCGTACAGAAACAGGCTTGCCTGCGCATGAATCGGATACCGACACCTTCTCGGGTGAACAAACGGCTGCAATGGAGGTACCCGAACTCGAAGGTATCGACACCCAGGGTGGTCTCAAACGGGTGGGCGGCAATGCTGAGCTCTATCTCAAAATCCTCAGGAAATTCCGCGACAGCCAGGCCGATGCGGTGGAGCGTATTCGGGCGGCTGTCAAGGCTGGGGATAAGGACACCGCACAGCGCGAGGCGCATACACTAAAAGGTTTGGCAGGAAATATTGGTGCCCAGGCCCTGTATCAAAGTGCGGAGCGGGCAGAGCGGTTGTTAGTGAATAAGGAGCTTGGCGATTCAATCGAAACCCCGCTTTCTGAACTGAAAACCCAACTGAGCATGGTCAAGGCAACCCTGAATCGGCTCGGTGAGCGCAATGCTACCTCAGCTTCTGGTGACCCCCTGGACATCACCCGCATCCCGGTTTTGCTTGCGCAACTCCGGGATCTGCTGGAAGATGATGATGCCGAGGCAGGACAGCTATTGGAGTTGTTGACGCCGCTACTGGCCAGGACATCTCAAGTCAGGCTGTTGAGCGAACTTGCTGAGCAGGTGGATGACTACGATTTCGAAGTAGCGCTGGATACCTTGGCGTACCTGGAAGCTGAATTTTGCAAGTAGTAAGGAAGATGGAAAGAAATAATCATCCAAAAAACGCCATGGGTAAGGGATATACACTTGGCGGTGTAGGTGCGAATTTATCCGCACTGTGCGAATAAATTCGCACCTACAGAGGGCCAAGTTATTTCGCACATATTTGTTAACAGCTTTAAAATTTGGACAGTTATTTTTTTCCATCTCCCTAATTATACCGATTTTTGGTCAGGGTTTCTTCTTCGAAAGTCCACCTAAGGCTATGGTCGAGCTATCGTATTTGGTATTTGTATGGGTGCAATAATAGGTGGTCCGAGCAAGGACTGAGAACCTTCGAACTGTTCCTCAGAAAGACAAACGGAAGAATGAAAGGTGTCTTTTTTGCCTATTTCAGTCAATTCTGGGTGCTTATGTTTTAGGACTTAAACAAATCGGCATGAGCACCCATTCTTTCAAAAATTATTTGAGCCTCTTCTGTTTTATAAACCAAAAGCCAATCTGATTCTATGTGGCATTCTCTACGACCAACATAATTGCCGATTAATTTATGGTCTCTGTAAATTTCATTGAGAGGTTCTCCAGCAAGGAGTGTTGCTGCAATAATTTTGAACTTATCAAGGTTTTACCTCTTTTCTGAGACTTTTTAACATCTTTGGCAAATTATTAAATGCCAAGACTCTCAAACATATCATCAGCATCTTTACAAATAACCAAATCGTTGCCAGAATCTGTAGCTTCAAAGGTTTTCAAAGTCTCTTTGCTTGGAATAATTACATTGAAAGGCA
>QNFP01000126.1 GCA_003645535.1 Gammaproteobacteria bacterium
AAGGAGCCTAATGGTTATTGTTCAATGCGCGGCACCGGTGTTAGCTGCGTGTAGAAGATTTCTGCACCTGAGCGGTCATGGGCGAATAGTAAGATCATGGGCGCCGACCCAGAATTAGGGAACCTCTGATCAAGTCATGAACTCGCATTTTTCACCCAGAATATCCAGCTTCTTCGTTGTAAATTTTCCCAATAGCTTGCTAGAGCCTGCCCCACGAAGTGCTTTGGGCATTACGTGCAATTTTCGCCTTGAATCTGAACATTCTGAATTACAACCTGCTTCGTCCAGACTTAATCAGAGGTTCCTTAGTTCTCACCGCTCGCAACAAGCCACCGGTTGATAAACTGGCTGTGGTTTACGATGGTGAGTGTCCTTTTTGCAGCTGGTATGTCGATCAACCTAATATAACCGAAGACAATTTTAGTAAAATAAATGCTCGCGAAAATCCTCAGGTGGTTCAACAACTGAACCGGGCGGGTATTGATATCGATCGCGATATGGTGCTTATGGATCAGGGTCAGATGTATCGGGGTGCCGATGCCCTGTATAGACTTGCCAGGGATAATCGTCAGAGTGGCGGTTGGTTCAGTAAATTGCAGAAAAGTTTATTCAGTAAGCATCGTATAGCGGTTGTTATCTATCCAATACTGCGTTTGCTCAGAGGTATCTATTTGCGGATTTCCGGGCGACCCCGTATCCATTAACATCATCCTTTGCCACAGTGCCATAGTGCCACATGCACAGCAGCTCTGAGCATCACGGCGAGCTATTGCACAGTAAAAAACATGGGTTTTCGCGCAGGTTTATTCGCTCTTGTCACGGTCCAGGTCAACAGGCGTTTCAGAAAATACTTTATCACCTGTAAACATAGCTGAGACTATCCCGTTTCTTTCTTTAAGCTCTGTAATTACCACGCCGACTATGTGCAATATAATTGCCAGGATAAGAATGTAAAAGCCGTATTTATGCACGGTAATAAAGGGTGTTCTAAACGCCCTCATCTCTTTATAACTTTGTGGATCAACATGCTCTTTTGAACCTGGCTTGAGGTCGGCTAGTTTAGTGTGATCCTCGCCAGAAGCGGTGACCCATTCGGCGATTTCGTGGCCAAAAGGCGGGAGATACAAATCGGTTCCGGCCAATATGAGGCCAGTTGTCGCCTGAGTGATAAGCAGTAACAGCAGCAAGGTGACCATCAAGCGGGCAAGGGGATTGTGGCCCAGATAGGACGGTGGACGATTTTCTCTGACCCCTTTCAGGTATGACCCAAGGGCAGCTTTATAGCCTCTGCCAAAGGGTAGTATTGCTGCCCACCTGGCATATTTGCTGCCGAGGAATCCCCATATAATTCGCCAGCAGAGATTTAGTACGAAAACATATCCAAAATAAGTATGTATGGTTTTCAGCAAAATTTTTCCATCGGAGCTGATGCCGAAAGATTTACCATATAAAATTATCAGCCCCACACTTATTAGAGCAACGATGCATATTAAATTGATCCAGTGAAATATCCGCACCGTGCGATCCCACACATGGTAAGTAACGAGAACACGTTTGTGTTTGGTGGACTCTTGCATTGGTGTCACTCCAGTATATTTAGAGAGTAAGTTCTATTGATAATCGAATGGACTGCACGTTAATCTTATACGGGGTTAAAGAATGCTCGAAAATAGTTGAGATTTTCTCTGTTATTCGATTGGGTATCTGGCTTCACGTACAACTTATTCTGTCCTTATCCGGGGCAACATTACCCTGGGTAGCATTGATCTTGTTGGAAAAACTGATTTTGTCATAGGTACAGGTTGATAGGCACAGCTTTAATATTGTGGATGCTGAAAGCCTGCGGCACTGAGCAGAATAACTTCGATTTCTTCAGTGATTTCCTCCTGTCTAAGTCTATTGCCACGACGTAACAAGGCTGCAGATTTGTCGTCAAGCTGCTGCACAGCGTGTTCGAGGTGAGTAACGCGGCGCTGATTTTCCGCCATCAGCGACAGGTACATGATTTCATGGAGGCTGCTGAACAAGTAACGATCGATTAGCTCGGCACAGAATCTTCCCGGTGTCAGATTTAACAGAGGGAGTTGGGTGAATTGTGGCGTGGTATCGCGAAGTGATTCAAAGGGCGGCAATATCTGGGTGGCAAGAACTCCATCCTGGTCAGGGTCATGGTGGACTATGGTGAGTGAGATGCCACCATTTTGTATCTGTAGTTCACTGAGTGTATCGACAATCTGCACCAGGGTTTTTTCTATTTCTTCAACCATACTGGTACCCTGCAGCAGTATGGTTCGCTGCAAGTTGGCTTCCAGGCGGATGCTGAGTTTATTGCCGGTGGCGATTATCCAGGGTTGACTGATGTGATTCCTGGTCTGATCAGCCGCCATTGCCGGTAGCAGGGATTCATTAAAATCACCGCAAAAACCACGCTCTGAACCGAGCAGCAAATAAACCTGCGTAGTTTTTTCGGTTTGCGGCAAGATCTGTTGGGGCGAGGTCTGTTGTGGCAAGGTCCGTTGGGGCAATGCCTCTGGGTAAAAGCTGAAAAAATCCTCAGCCACTGTATGGATATGAGCGACTACCGCACGCTGGGCATCGAGAAAGCTGGCTAGTTTGCGGGTCTCCATAAACGCCAGGGCTCTCATGGAGTTGATGATTTCCCGAGTCTCGTTCAAACGATGGCGGTGCTGCTCCAGCTCGCGGCGTCTACTCATTGCAGGCCTTGAGTCGAAAGCTGGATGATCGAAAGCTGGGTAAGCAGGTCGCTCCACTGTTCGCGGGGGCTATCGACGGTCAGCCGGCTGGAGCTAACCAGCTCCTGGAGGTTGGTGAGCAGGGCGGATACATTCTCGGGTTCTATATCGTTAAAACGACCATCGTTAAAAGCGACCAGCCAGGCGATCTGGAACTCGGCGGTTTGCGGGCTGAGCCGCTCCTGCTTGAAAATTTCACGTAGCACACGGCCGCGCTTAATCGCAATTTCCATTGATGTTTCGAGGCGCGCACCGAAGCGGGTGAATGCTTCCAGCTCAAGAAACTGCAGGTAGTCAAGTTTCATGCGTGCGGCTTCTGTTTTAATGCAGTGATGTTGCGCGTTACCACCAATCCGGGATACCGATTTGGCGATATCGATAGCGGGGCGAGAGCCGGCAACGAACAGATTGCGCTCTAAATAGAGTTGCCCGTCGGTGATGGAAATCAGGTTGGTGGGGATATAAGACGCAATCTCGCCCTGTTCGGTTTCGACTATGGGTAGCGCCGTCATACTGCCGCCGCCATTCGCCGCATTGAGACAGGTGGCGCGCTCCAGCAGTCGCGCATGTACCGAAAAGATATCACCGGGGTAGGCTTCTCGCCCCGGGGGTCGGCGCAGCAGCAGTGATAGTTCGCGGTAGGTCTTGGCGTGGGTGGCCAGATCATCGTAGACCACCAGGGTATCTCTACCCTGTTGCATCCAGTACTCGGCAATCGCGCAGCCAGCGAAAGGTGCCAGATGTTGCAGGCCGGGTAAGGCAGTGGCTTCGGCGACCACAACGGTGGTGTATTCCAGCGCGCCGTAGCGGCGTAGGGTGTCGATAATATTCACTACAGTTGAGCGTTTCTGGCCGATCAATACATAAATACAGTAAACCGACTTGCCACGCTGGTTAATCACCGTGTCGAGAGCAATCGAGCTACGCCCCAGGCCTTCGTCACCGATCAATAATTGCCGTTGCCCTTTGCCGATGGGGATGAGTGTATCGATTACTTTGATCCCGGTGTAGAGCGGTTGCTGGACAAAATCTCTGGCGACAATGGGCGGGGAAGGTCTTTCCATTGGCAGCCGAGTGGAACAATTCGGCATTTTTCCGCCATCCAGTGGCTGACCCAGTGGGCCAATAACCCGTCCGAGCAAGGCATCGCCTACTGGCATGCTGAGAGTAAGGTGTGACTGGAACACGATAGTTCCCGCTGAGAGTTGTTCGCTTTCATGCAACAATACAGCGCCGACCAGCTCTTCGTTGAGGTCGAAAACCATGGCCTTACTGCCGTCTTCGAAGAGCAGTAGATCTTCCATGGCGACCGAGGGCAGGCCGCTGATCCAGACGATACCATCACCAACGGAAACGACGCTGCCTTGTTCGCTGATCCGTAGGCCTGGCCGATATTGCCTGAGCCAGTCGGCGCGAGCATCGAGTAAGTCAGGGTTGGTTTTAGCGGTCATGCTTAAAACTGGTAAAGCCTTGTTGTTCGAACTCGGCAAAGCTTTTTTGTTTAATCTCGGTAAAGCCTTTCAGCTCATCCTGGAGGTTTGTCGCTAATACCCAGGAACCGAGGTTAATGCGTAAGCCGGCGAGCAGGGCTGGATCTTGCTGATAGTGAAACGGGCCATGCGTCGACAGACTTTCTGAACAAACCCGCTCCAGTGTCTGCCGGGTAGTTTGGTCGAGTGGGTAGGCGCTGGTCACAGTGACTTTGTCGGCGGATGTGCCGGTCTTTTTACCATTAGCCGCGCTCAGCTGATCCCTTTGATCCGCTGGTAATTTTTTGAGCTCATCCAGTAACAGCTTCACCAGCCCCTGTTCCAGTTCCGGTCCAGCTACATTGGAGACTAAGTGGCTGGCAAATTGCGCACCCTGGACCAGGGCGGTTTCGACAATTTGCTGGCGCTCGTTTTCCAGTTTCCGCTGGATAAGCACCCCTTCCTTTTCTCGCTCGACATCAAGATCGCTTTCCAGAGCCGCGAGTTGTTGTTCTCGCTGCTGTTGAATTTCGTCGGCTAACTTGCGTTGGGCCACTTTTTTTTCCTGCTCCCAGTCGGCCAATCGACTTTCATACTGGTGTTCGAGATTTTCTGCGTCACTTTGTAGCGTCTGCGCTTTGGCTACTGTCTCTTCGATATCGGCTTTGCGGCGTGCGATGACATCCAGTACGGGTTTGTAGAAAAAACGTTTGAGGATCCACACGAGGATCAGGAAGTTAATTATTTCGAGAATAAAAGTGGAGCTGTTCAATTCCAAGTTAGCTACCTTTTGGCTATTTCAATAAATATTCCATTAGCGGATTGCGAAATAGCACAATCAGCACTACCACCAACACATAAATCGCCAGTGATTCGATCATCGCCAGGCCGATAAACAAGGTGCGCATAATGGCGCGCTCTGCTTCTGGTTGTCGTGCCAGCGCATCCATGGCACTGCTAATGGCTCGACCCATGGCAAGGGCGGGTAGTAGCACGCCGATGGCTATGCCGAGCACCGCGACGACTGTAGAAGCGGTAACAAAAATCGATAAATCAGGCATTAATTATTCCCTCTCTTGTTGTTTGTGCTCGCGTTTATCCTGCTGTTTGAGTTGAGTAATCTGTTGAGACTGTATGCCACCGGCCACAAAGATCAGCGCCAACATACCGAAAATGTAGGCCTGCACCAGTGCTTCAATAATATGCAGCATGAGGATGGGTATCGGCGCCAACAACCCGGCTACCAGCAGGATTAGCAGGGCGGTCATTTCCAGGCTCATCATATTGCCGAACAAACGCACCGCCAGTGCAATGGTGCGGGTAATCTCACTGATGATATGGAAAGGCAACATAATCGGACTGGGCCGCAGATAGTGGCGCAGATAATCTTTCAGGCCCTGGGTGCGAATGCCGAACCAGTGGGTGGAGAAAAACACCAGAATAGCCAACGCCGATGTTGCCGACAAATCACGGGTGGGTGAGTGGACGCCAGGGATCAGTCCACTCAGGTTGGCGACAATCAGAAATAGCCAGAGCGTACCAATAAATGGTAGCAGCTGGCGTACGTGATCTGGCGCGACCTCGGCAATGGCGGTTTCAATGGTACTGACTACACCCTCTGCCACTGTTTGAACAGGACCGGGTTGCAGTGTTAGTGACCGACTAATCAGCCATGCGAGCAGCCCGCTGACCGCCATGATCGCCCAGGTGGTCAGCACTGTATTGGAGAATTCCACCGGGCCGAGCTGAAACAGGATATTGGCATTTATTCCGTCGCCTGCCATTACTTACTCCCGCTCACGAATAAATAGATAAACATTTACTGTGCCGACGACGATGCCGACAAATAGCATGCTCATGGTCCAGCGGATAGAATAGCCTGTTGCGAGGCTATCTAGCCAGCGGCCAAAATAGGCACCAGCGACTAGTGGCAACACGAAAATCAAACCGAGGGTGCCGATATAGGCGGTTTGGGACATCAGGGTTGGCTGATCTTTTTCCGCCTGTTTCATTCGGCGAGCCTGCAGCGCTACTTTTTTTTGCAACTGCTCCTTTTTTTGAAGTTCCCCATCTGTTTTCAAAACAGGGGTTTCCTGTCGCGACTACCTTCCCAGAGCCGTTTGAGTAGTTCCTGTTCCATTTTGCGCAGGCTCTTTTTTATTTCTTGCTGCTCGGTTTCTTCGGTGACCAGTTGTTGTTGAAGTATGGCACTGATCTCCTCGTAGTCGTCGCTGATCATATACCGCTCGGTGCTAATTGACAGTTTATTGTCAACGAAATAGAGCAGGGCACCGGGTAAGGCCAGGTATTGCCAGGGATTTCCGCGGATGCGAAAGCGCGCCAGACCAAACACCAGCGAACTCATCATTCGTGCGTGGCCGGCGAGAATGCCAAAACTGCCCGACTCATCTTCACCCACAAACGTGCTTAGTCCATCGATCTGTTGGTTTTTTTCAGCGTCCTGCAAATGCAGGCTGAACGTTTTCATGCTTTTCCTCAGCTACTGTCTTCAGCTACTCTCCTCAGTTGCTCATAGCACCGCGCATATAACAACTTTCTTCGGGCAGGTCATCGAAGTGCCCGAGCAAAAAGCCCTCGCAGTCGTCCAGCGTCTGACTGAGCGGCACCGACATGCCTTCAATGCCGGTGCGGGCGGTGATTACTCGAAAGGGCTGGGTCAGATAACGCTGCAGTTTACGGGCCTGCATGACGATGCGTCGGTCTTTGGCAGACAGCTCTTCGATGCCGAGCATGGTGATAATGTCTTCCAGTTCGTGGTAGCGCGCCAGGTGGCCGCGTACCCCTTCGGCAATGTCGTAGTGACGGCTACCGAGAGTCTGGCGATCCATTAATTTGCTGCCCGAGAGCAAAGGGTCGACTGCCGGATAAATCCCCTTGCCCGCCTGGGCGCGGGAGAGGATGACAGTAGTATCCAGGTGGCTCAGAATGGCACTGACTGCCGGGTCTGTCATATCATCTGCGGGTACATAAACAGCCTGTACCGAAGTGATGGCACCGTCGCGAGTAGACTGGATGCGATCCTGCATCTCTGCCACCTCTGAAATAAGCGTCGGCTGGTAGCCCACCGTTGCGGGCATGCGGCCGAGCAGACTGGATATTTCACTGCCGGCCTGAACAAAACGAAACACATTGTCCATCACAAACAGGACTTCTTTGTGCAGGGTATCGCGCAGGTATTCGGCATAGCTCAGCGCTGACAGCCCCACCCGAAAGCGCACTCCGGGTGATTCATCCATCTGCCCGAACATCATCAGGGTTTGCGGCATCACCCCGGCCTCCTGCATTTCATGCCAGAGCTCATGGCCTTCGCGGGTACGTTCACCAACGCCAGCAAATACTGACACGCCCTGGTGCAAGGTGGCGATGGCATGCATAAATTCCATCACCAGCACTGTTTTACCGACCCCCGCGCCGCCGAACAGTCCGGTTTTACCGCCTTTAATGAAGGGGCAGAGCAGGTCGATGACTTTTATGCCAGTTTCGAGGATGCCGCTAGCTGCTATTGCCTCTGCGAGCGGCGCCGGGCGGCTGTGCACATTGCGGTACTCTTCTGCGGGCAGAGGAGGACGGCCGTCAAGGGGCTCACCAAAAACATTGAGCAGGCGACCCAGGCAGTCTGGCGTTACTGGTACATGCAGTGGCGCACCAGTGTCAAAAACCGGTGTGCCGCGCTGCAAACCGGCAGTTTGATGGAGGGTGATGGCACGAATATGGTGTTGATCGATGTGTTGATGCACTTCAAACAGGTAGCTGACGTGGTCAACCGAGGCGCGCAACGTTTGATTGATACGCGGCGGTTGATCGCAGGCAATGACGACCACTGGGCCGTGAACTTCAGTGATATGGCCGACTGGTAAAGTATGCATGTCTGGTTCGAGTTCAACCGCAGCCATCTGCTTACCCCGTTTCGCTAGCGTTTACTGCAAGCCCAGAATAAGCCATTGTTAAACTATCCGCTAAATCAGCATGGGGCCTTATTCTTCCTCGCTACCAATGTAGCGATAGATTACCGCACCAATGACAGCGCCAATAACAGGCGCTACCCAGAACATCCATAGTTGCGCGACCGCCCAATCACCGACATATATAGCGACACCCGTGCTGCGGGCAGGATTTACAGATGTATTGGTGACCGGAATGCTGATCAGATGAATTAAGGTCAGGCAAAGACCAATAGCGATTGGTGCCAGGCCTGCCGGCGCCCGTTTGTCGGTGGCTCCGAGAATAACCAGTAGAAACATCATGGTCATAACAATTTCAGTAACCAGGGCGGCAAGCATTGAATAGCCGCCGGGAGAATGCTCGCCATAACCATTGGAAGCAAAGCCGGCGGAGACATCAAAACCCGCCTGACCGCTGGCGATAACAAAAAGCACTCCGCCGGCAACGGCGCCACCTAGCACCTGGGCGATGATGTATGGTGGTAATTGACTTGCCGGAAAACGCCCGCCAGCCCAGAGCCCCACGGAAACTGCCGGATTCAAATGACAGCCGGATATATGGCCAATAGCAAAGGCCATGGTCAAAACGGTCAATCCAAATGCTAGCGCAACGCCAAGGAAGCCGATGCCAAGATCCGGGAACGCGGCAGCCAGGACAGCGCTTCCGCAACCACCTAGAACCAGCCAAAATGTACCGAGGAATTCAGCGACATAGCTTTTCATTTTTATTCTCCTTTTTTTTGCTCATTAGCGATCAAAGATGACGGCTAACCCTAACCCTAACCCTAACCCTAACCCTAACCCTAACCCTAACGCTACCCTGCAAATGGGTCAAGGTTGCTCCAGTGCAATTGCAGCGCCGGCAA
>QNFP01000127.1 GCA_003645535.1 Gammaproteobacteria bacterium
CCTTCGCAAATCATTTTGGTGGATTCGGCAAAAGTTTCCTTGGCGACATTCTGATTCAGCCTGAAGGTATCAAACTCAACCCGTGCCAGACCGCGACCAAAACCCATAATGACTCGACCATTGGACAGGTTATCGAGCATGGAAATTTCTTCAGCGACTCGTACCGGATCGTGCCAGGGCAGAATTACCGCCATGCTGCCTAACTCGACCTTTTCGGTTTTACCCGCCACATAGGTCAGCCACTGGGTGACATCCGGGCACATGGTATAGCCGGTAAAGTGATGTTCTACGCCCCAGATCGAGTCATAGCCCAGCGCTTCTGCCTGCTCGGCCATTTTAATTTCGTGCTGATAAACGTCGAAATCGTTGAGATTATTCCAGGGGTTTTGAAATATACAGGACAGACCGACTTTCATACTGATTCTCCATTTAGCCCTGCGAGAAGCGCAGGAAGGTTCACTTTTTGGCAAGTCAAAAAGGCTGAGAACAGTACCGATAATTACTTAATGTGTAAAGGCCCTGCTTTATCTAAGCAATGCGCCAAATAAGCAGGTGCAGCAACTGGTCGACTGCTTAAACATTCGATTTTTCAAACATTCGACTATTCAAACACTGCCACATAAATTCCAGAACATAAAAAAAGCGATGCCGCTATCCATAAAAGCAGCATCGCCCTTTTTAAAAGCCCGCTAAACAGCGGTAGTATTTAGGCCGCCTTGTAACCCACGGCTTCCCATTTCTGGACGTGGGGAACAACTTCCTCAGCAAATAAGGTCAGGCTGCTTTTGGCGTAGTCATAGGGCATACCGGCAAAGCTAAATGAACAGTTAATGTCCATGGCACCGATAATATCCTGAACACCTTTGATTTTTTCCAGGCACTGTTCGGGCGTTCCCCAGATTTGCAGATCGGTAAAGCCTTTGCCCATAGCCTCATCACCGGCTTCCCGCGCGTACTTGGCAGACTCATGATAAAAGTCATAAGCACCACCACCCTTCGAGGCGAAGTGGTCGCCGGTCATTTCATAGTGAGCCATTGCCGACATCCAGTAGTCCGACATGTACTTATAGGCCATATCTTCCGCTTTTTTCGGATCTCGATCACAGATCACAAACAGGTTAGCACTGGTAGGTGGCGCCTGCTGGCTCTGCTCTCTTTCATAGTGACCGCGCCAAATATCTATTTCTTTGGCTCGGGTTTCCCACGGCCCAATCGCAAAGGTCATAATTGACCCACCCAGCTTGGCCGCGTGTGGGGCGGTATCGGGTGACATCGAGACAATAAGAGTACGGTCTTTAAAAGACTTGAAAGGCCGCGGACGAATTTCACGGCGCTCCTGCTTAAAGTACTTGCCATCACCTTCCATAAAGCCCGTTTCAAGAGCCTCGATAATCATTGCTGCTGACTCATTCATACGGTCACGGGACTCGGCCATATCAATACCAAAGCCATCGTATTCGATTTGAGCAAGACCACGGCCCAGCCCCATCAATACACGTCCTTTAGACAGGTTATCGAGCATCGCAATACTGGTGGCGACACGGATCGGATCTTTGTGCCAGGGCAGGATAATCGCTGCAGTACCAACATTGATGCGCGAGGTCTGACCAGCAATAAAGGCCAGAAACTGAGGGATATCCGGACTCAGTGTGTAATCGGTAAAGTGGTGTTCAACCGCCCAGATCGAATCGAGACCCAGTGGTTCGCTCATTAGCGCTATGTCTACCTCATTTTGATACATGTCATAGTCCGACTGAGGCAAATTTGGGTGGTTCTGAAACAACATTAACTGGCCGACTTTCATATCAGGCTCCTTACGTTCTAGTGGATGGTTTAGTGGTTAATAGATAGTTTAGTGAATAGTTAGGTGAATCGAATGGCGACTTGTCGGGTGACGAGAAACCCTATTCAGTCTCCTGACCAACAGGTCTGATTTTATCCCACCGCCAACTTCTTTGACCACCCTATAATCTAGTCGTGTTATGACATGGGACAATAAAACGTCAGGTATCTAAATGTCATGACTGGGAATAGCGGGTCAACCCCCTGACATCGAGATCTATCCTGTTTAGGCTGATACATCAAAATTTAGCCAGCAGTGCCTGCCAGTCACTGGTCAGCGAAGCACGAAAATCCGGAAGCGCAATATCGATCAAGGCCTCCGCGCGTTTTTCTACAGACAGGTTCGATAATCGTGCGACACCAAACTCAGTGACCACGTAGTCAGTGTCGTCTCGCATCACGGTCACGGGGCCGGTATTTATCAACGGTACAATTTTAGAAATACTGCCTTTACGCGCGGTGGAATGCAGAGCGATGATACTGCGGCCACCTCTGGAAGTCCGCGCACCACGCAAGAAATCCACCAGGCCACCGACGCCACCGATCTGCTTGCCCTTGATAGTCTCGCTATTTATCTGTCCAAACAGGTCGATTTCCAGGGTCGTATTAATGCCCACAAGTCGGTCGATACTGGCCAGCACACCACCATCATGGGTGTAGTTCACCGGCTTCATACGCAAATCTGGACAACCCGCGCACCACTCATAAAAAGCCGTACTGCCCGCCGCGATACCGGTGGTAATCTTGCCCGTGTCGATATTTTTCTTACGCCCATTGACAACGCCTGCCTCCACCAGCGGCATCACTGCCTCAGTAAGCAGCCCAGTATGAATCCCCAGGTCTTTCTTATTGATCAGACTTTCAAGAATCGATACCGGTAGTGTGCCAATACCCAATTGCAGACAATCGCCATCTTCTACCAAATCGGAGATATAGCTAGCAATTTTGATATCTGTTGCCGAACTTGGCGCTACGCTGTATTCAAGCAACGGGGCATCACTGGTCACGCAGTAGTTTATATCATCCATTGAAATTTTAAGGGCATCGTCAATATAAGGCATAGCCGGGTTAATCTCAGCGATGATCAGATCAGCGTTAGCCAGCATAGTTTCAGAATAGTCAGCATGCAGCCCAGCACTGCAATAGCCACGGGCATCTGGCTCCGATACTTTTATAAGTACGATATTGATATCGTACTCTTCATCGATAGCGCGAAAACGTGCCGAGTGGAAAGCCGGTACAAACTCGAGCTTGCCCTGCGCATAATATTCGCGATACCCGCCCACAAAAAAACCTGTATTCAACAGTGCCCCAGAGGAAAACTGGTTGGGATTCAACTGGGTCATAGTGGGCAGCGAGTTATCGATGATTCTGAAGCTCGAAGATAAACCAGCCTGTTCTATAACGTTAATTACCGCATCGGGCTGCCCGGCACCACCTGATACAAACAGGTTTATACCATCAATAAAATGCTCTCGAATATGGTCTACACTCAATGGAGTAGGAAGTGCCTGTGCTGTCATGTTTGCTTACCACCTGCTTGCAAATCACTTATGGAATTGGCTGAGCAATTTATCACAAGGCAAGTACCGCAAGCCACCTGCAAGCCACCTGCAAGCAAATAACAGTGGTGACTTTTAGGGTAGACATCTATAATTGCAGCCTGCGGTTCGATCCCTGCAACAGGCAAACCGTTCCTTTAACTTAAGCGTTAACTTGAGCGTTCGTGCTGACTAAGCGAGCAATACGCTTACTAAGTTGCGGGTTGTCGCTACACCATTACAACGCTACACCACTAAAGTGCCACCATACACCGCACGACACAAAATTTGTGTCATCGTTTTTACAGGCACTTTGTACGCATTTATGTAAGCATTTATGTAAGCAAGAATGTGACCGCACCATGGGCTTGATAACAGCCCTTTGGTAGTTCAATAACATTGTCCATAGGTCTTCCTCACCCCGGTGACCTGTGGACATTTTTTTGCCTGACAAAACCTGGCCCCTGATCATGGAACTAGTGATCCTGAAAACTAGTGCTCCTGGAATTTGTGATCTCGGAATTATTGCCAGCCTTACTTACTTCAAGGAGATTTGGAATGCTGAAATGGCCAACGAGAATTACCTCTGCTGTCATCGCTATAGCGGCTCTGGGGCTACCGATCTCTACTTTATCGGCTGCAGACCCCATCGCTGATAGTGTCAGCAAGGCGATTAATGAAGGTGATATTGCCCTGAACTTTCGTTATCGTTATGAATATGTCGACCAGGATGGCTTGCCGAAAGACGCAAATGCATCCACTTTGCGCACCAGGTTGACTGTGACATCTGGCGAGGTCGGAGGCTTCCAGGTGCTGGTACAAGGAGACAATGTTTCCTATTTGGGCAACGACAATTTCAATAATACCGACAATGGAAAAACCAGTTACCCAGTTGTCGCAGACCCCGATTACACAGAGGTCAATCAGGCGTTTATCAGCTATGCCTTTTATGAAAAAAACAAGGTGATCGGGGGAAGGCAGAGTATCAATTACGCCGACCAGCGCTTTATCGGGAGCGTTGGATGGCGCCAAAATGAACAAACTATGGATTCCGCCCGCTTTCAACTTAACCCGATGAGTGGATTAACGCTGGATTACAGTTATATCTGGCGGGTGAACCGCATTTTTGATCCAGACAGCGACAAATCTAAATTTAAGGGGGACAGCCATGCGGCTATCGTGAGCTATAAGATTGCCGAAGGCCACACGCTATCTGCATACGGGTATTTGCTGGATCTTGATGAAGCACCAACGCTGTCCAGCAAGACCTTCGGTGCAACTTATCAGGGTTCATTTAAGCCATCAGAACGAATTGGTTTAGGCCTTAGTCTCGCCGCTGCCCAACAGCAAGAATACAATGATAATCCGAATGATTATTCGGCCGATTACTATTTCGGCGAGTTAACAGCAAAATTCAAACTGCTAAGTATTAGTCTCGGTTATGAAGAACTGGGTAGTGATGACGGCATAAGCCTTCAGACACCTCTGGCCACACTGCATAAATTCCAGGGTTTTGCTGACAAGTTTCTGACCACTCCGGTCGACGGCATGGAAGACACTTATATAAAAGCGGTTACCACAGTGGGTGGCATCAAACTCATCGTTTTTTACCACGAGTTTGAAGCAGAAAATGGCAGTATGGATTATGGCAGCGAATTCGATTTTGTCGCCGCCTACAAATTCAATAAAAATTACAGCGTGCTGTTCAAGTACGCGGCCTACGATGCCGACGACTTTGCCAGCGATACTGACAAAGCGTGGTTAATGCTGACCGCAGCATTTTAATTTAAGGCGCGTCCCGTTGCTTATGTTTATAGATGCATTACCGATTAGCGGCCCTGTAATCATCAACTTGCGACATGCTGATACCGAGATCACGCAGCAAACCGTCCTTGATGGAATATATCCAGCCATGAACAGACAGCGCCTCGTTATTCGCCCACGCATTTTGAATCACTGTGCTGCCACAGACATTTAGTACTTGTTGGATAACATTTTTCTCACACAGGCGATCAAGCTTTTCATTGTTGTCCGCACAAGCATCAATTTCAGCACGATAATAGCGATAGACATCGCGGATATGTTGCAACCAATTATCAATAAGCCCGTGCTCTTTGTTTTCCATTGCTGCCTGTACGCCACCGCAACCATAGTGTCCACAGACAATAATATGTTTTACCTTTAACACTTCAACCGCGTATTGCACCACCGACAGACAATTCAAATCAGTATGGACAACAACATTGGCGATATTACGGTGCACAAATACCTCGCCCGGAGGTAAATCAATAATCTGGTTAGCCGGCACCCGACTGTCGGAACAACCAATCCACAAATATTCCGGTGTCTGCTGCTGGGAGAGGCCACTAAAAAACTGTGGATTAGTAGCAAGCCTCTCTGCTGCCCATTGCCTGTTACTTTCGAGCAGGTGCTTTAGTTCACTCATCATCTCTCACCGATTGGTCACACAAATTTTTTTCACAACCCCTGGAAACAGCGCCATTCTTCAACAGGTTTATGCCACAGGCATAGATTTACCATGGGGGAATATTGTAGATTCGCTGATTACCCTTCGCATTTTCAACGAAACCGACAAGTCGGCAGCTTCGCAAAAATAGCAAATATTCTGGCTGCAAATTGCAATATAACTCAGCTAGTCAGATGTGCCCGAATGGCCTCATCAAGCAAATTTTGTGCTGGCTTCTCCCACAGCCAGCCCACATGACTGCCCTGGTACCACTCTATTCTAGGCTTTTCCCAATGGCGCCATAACTCTGCCACGTGGGCCGGAAGAACCATGCGATCAACAACACCGGCAAAAATATAACGTCTGTCGAGTGACAATTTCGGTGCTTCAGCGAGTGGAGAGATCACCTTGAACATAGTTTCCACTTCGCTCAAACCTACACCTCGCTCAGCCAGACCTTCAACCATTCTCGGTTCCAGCAGCCGCCCCAGCATCGGCGCCAGTCGGCTAGCTGGAATACCGGCGATAGCACAGGCTAGCTCCGACTCTGACTGAGTCAGCAGCGCTGTTGTATAACCACCCAGTGAAATGCCGTAGACGCCAAGTCGCTCAGCTTCCTGAGCACGGGCCCAGCTAATCATCTGTCGAATATCCCAAACCGCCTGAGACAATGCAAAGACAGTGTCGGTCAAATAACCACCTATGATACCGGCACCGCTCATCGTCCCGGCCCGCCGCGCTCCGTGCAGGGGCAACACCGGCAACAACACATTCAAACCGTGATCCCGGTGGAATTTTGCTGCCTGCATGCCAAACAGATTAGTGGCATCTCTACCCATCGCCCCACCATGAATACAGACTATCCAGGGTCGCGGTGGCCCCGCGTGCTGTAACACAATGGCGTGTGCACTGAGATTGCTTTGATAGCTTTGCCACCGGTCAAACCCGGGGAATTCCACCGGCGGCTGGTAGCCACTGGTGAATTTCATTTTCTGGTAATCCAGTCCTTTAAATGAAGCCGGTGTGAATATAATATTGTCCGCTTCCCCGGGCGTTTGGTGCCAGGTAAGCGGTGAATTCAGAAAGTTGCCGCCTTCGAGTAATGTGATGCCACGGTGTGTTTCGTCGGCGATCTCATCCATTTTCGCCGCATTGGGCGAACTTAGCATAAAACGAATGCCTGCCCCCAACGATACCTCGTCAAAAGCAGCCTTGGCTGCAAGGATGACGGGCTTTTCCTCGGCGGGTACATCGTCGGGCGGAGCGAGCTTCTCCTCAAAACCTCGACCCGCTGCCAGAAAAGATGACAAAGACAACAGAAATAGCCAGGACACTGTCGATAAATCCACGGCAAACACCAGTAACACGGCATTAACCATACCGATCAGGCCGCCAATAGCGACCAGTTGCGGCGTGCGAAAATCGCCGCTGAGGAACAGCGCTGATATTCCGCCGCCCAGCAATAAAGCTCCGGGAATCAACGCGAACAACATAATGGCAACATCCCCAGCAACTAGCAGCCAGGCCAAACCAGCAATCGCAGGCAACAAACGAATCATCACAGGTGGAATCATTATTTATATCTCCGTCCAATAACGCTGAATGAATAGCGATGCCAACACGCCGACAAAGCCACAGCACAACTGTGCACGCCGAGGCTTTTAGCAGTCCACCACTACATAATGTCTAGCGATAAGCATGGTACCTGATGCAAACACCCCCTGGTGATAAATCCACTATCTTCGCCCCGCAAGACCCCTCAAAACAGGGTTTGGTTGGGAACAGATTTTTGTCGTATTGTTTACCAAAACCAGCTAAATATAGTGTTAGTATGGTATGCCAACTGGTTATAAACAACTAACAAAAGCGTTTAAAAAGAGTTGTCACCCTTTTAAAATGGAGTTGTCACTATGAAGTCATCAGCTGAGCAAGCGGAACCCCAGGAAGCACCGCTTGTGAATATCCCCACGTGGTTGCCAGGCGCGGCCGCTTTTAACAACGCGTTTTACTGGCCGGAAGGTACACCCCGTCCCACAAAGTCACTTCGTTCCGCGCTCATGGTCGGTGCTGACGAGGCTCTTATCGTCGGCTTAGGTCTGGCCTCGCGCATGCGCATTTCAACGCCAGGTTTTCGTCAACGTTCGGTCCAGGAGATGGCGGATGCCCTCGAGTATTTTGAAGATAGTGGCTGGCTGGATGATCCACGGGGTTATCATAAAAAGCCACCTGCACTCGACAAGGTTGGCTGGAAGAAATCATCATCGGCCGGTACCGCTTTTGAACATATGACTTTTGAAAGCGGTTATGTGCCTCGCATGGGTGAGGCTGGACGGGCGCGCTGGCTCGGTTATAAAAACAACCACACCAGTCATTGCTGGGTACTTCGTCATAACGGTCCACCACGACCCTGGATGATTCATATTCATGGCTACCGCATGGGCACTCCGTACCTGGACTTTAAAGCCTTTAGCTCACAGTATATTCACGAAACTAAGGGCTTCAACGTACTCCACTATGTCATGCCACTACATGGGCCCAGGAAAATAGGCCCCACCAGTGGTGATGGTTTGTTATCTCCCGGGTATGTCAATGCGATTCACGTCGAGGCGCAGGCGATGTTTGAGTTGCGCCGTATTATTGACTGGTTGCGTCGTGATGGTGCAACTCAAATTGGCGTTCACGGTATTTCACTTGGTGGTTTGACAACCGCGCTACTCGCTACTCTCGAAGGAGATCTCGCCTGTGTTATTGCGGGTATTCCCGCGGTGGAGCTGGTCAAAGCAGCGCGCAGACTGGGGCGGCGAAATTTGCTGTATTTTTTCGATAACCTGAAAATGCCCTGGGACGATATCGAGAAAATGGCCCGTGTTATTTCGCCAACCGCAATGAAAGTAAAAGTACCAAAAAAACGCCGCTATATTTATGCGGGCGTACTTGACCGGCTAGTCCACCCCGCTGAACCACTGGGCCTGTGGGAACACTGGGACCGCCCTGCCATTGAGTGGTATCAGGGTAACCATATAACTTTTGCTCGCGATGCAAACGTGCGAACGTTTATTGACAAAGCACTCGATGAATCGTTTGTAGAATCCAAAGGCTGAGCAGCCCGTACTGCTCCGCCTTTTTGTAGTTCGCCCCAGCTACCCCGAGCAACAGGATTGCTTGTGACTGTATTACTTTAAGCTATGCTATTAAGC
>QNFP01000128.1 GCA_003645535.1 Gammaproteobacteria bacterium
ATTCACATCAATTTATTTGCTAGGAGGGACTTCATGGCTTTATTTAAACCACCACCGGACTGCATTTCGACAACACCTCAACTGGCCTTATTATGAGAACCAAAAATAAGTGGGACAGCAGTGCCTTGATGTCTATCAGCGCACTGCGATCTGGTTGCTGCCTAAAAAAGACCTGCCCTTCAGCCCACGTCTCCAAAAAATCTTTGCCAAAGTTCCGGGAGCACAACGACTGGCGCGCCTGACCACCATCTTTTTCACCGACATTTTGATGATTAACCTGCTGGTGTTTAACAAGTATTTTGCCTTTGCCGGGAATTTCCTGATGAAAACCTGCATCAAGCATATTCGCAGTCAGGTCGACGACCCCGCTACGCAGGACGCATTGATTCCAAAATATGATTTCGGCTGTAAACGCCCCAGCTTCACCAGCAAGTTCTACCCCGTGTTTAACCGCGACGATACCAGCCTGGTCACCGACCCCATCGACCACATCACCGAAAACGCCATCGTCACCAAAGATGGCACTGTGCGAGAAATAGACACCTTAATTTGTGCGACCGGTTTTGAAGTCTTCCAGAAAGGCAGCGTGCCCACCTTCGATGTTGTCGGCAAAGGCAATGTCGATCTCAGTGATTTTTGGGAAGAAAATCGTTACCAGGCTTATCAGGGTTCCACCGTGCCCGGCTTCCCCAACTTCTTTATGATGTTTGGCCCCTACAGCGTTTGCACCGCATCCTGGTTTGGCATGATCGACACCGTCCAAACATTTGGTCCGCTGCTTAAAGGCTGCAAAAAAACGCGATGCCAACTATATTGAAGTTAAAAAGTCTGCCAATGATAAGGATTTCCAGAAAGTCCAGAGCCGCACCCACCTGACTATTTTTAAACACGGTGATTGCGCAAAATCGAACAGCTATTATTTTGATCGCCATGGTGATAGCCCTACTATTCGACCTACGCTGGGTTTTGTCCACTGGCTGACTAGCAGATTATTTAGTATGAATAATTATAATTTCGATACCAAGTAAGATTCTGCAGCCCTCAGGCAGAACTCATACCGAAGAAAAAGGCGCTTAGGAAACTAGGCGCTTTTTTGTTATTACCGAGAGTTAAGTGATGAATATCAAGTTGGCTGACCCCATGATTCCTCCTGTTTGAATTCGCGTTTCCCCAAGACCGGACAGTTTATGTGCTACTAGCAAGGTACTGGCAAAGGTACTGGCAAAGGCTTGAAAAGCTAAACTATCGAAGCTAGGATATGCGGTCGAAAAAACTATATCGTTATCTAGGAACAGGGAATAGTCCAATGAAAATAAGAATAAGTGCTGTTGTAGGGTCGCTAATCCTCGCTTGTCTGGCTGGTAATACGTACGCTAACTCTTTCCATCAGGTCGGCGATATGGGAGAGGTTAGAGCACGACACTCGATGAACACTTTAAATGAGGGGCGAGTACTTGTTGCTGGCGGAAGCCAGGTGAACAACCTGTCGCAGACCGAAACGGTCGAGTTATTCGATCCAAACACAGAGACTTTTCAGTTTACGGAGTCTATGTCTGTCAGGCGATATGGTCATGCGAGTCTGGAACTCGATGACGGAAAGATATTGATTGCTGGAGGGTGGGTTTCGAGCTACGTGACAGCCACTTCGTCGGCAGAACAGTATGACCCCGATCTTGAGACGTTTACAACAATCGGTAGTATGTCAATTGCGCGTGGAGATTTTCCACCCATCGTTAAAACTAACGGACGTATATTTATATTCGGGGGGACGTACGAGGGGAGCTATGGAACGGCGACCGATAGAATCGACGAATATCACCCAGATACCCAATCATTCACTCATATTGGTAACCTAGTGCTCTCGAGAAGAGACCATGCCGCACAGGCTCTGGATAACGGGAAAGTTCTTATAATTGGTGGACTTAGGCGATGTTGCAATGATTCCGGGGACGAAGCGCGGCGCATCTCAGCAGAAATATATGACCCAGAAACCAATATATCTAGACTCCTGGAAACAAATCTAAATATAGGGCGGGCAAGGCTCCCGTATACCGTACTTTTAGCTGACGGTCGGGTGCTTATTGCTGGTGGCGGGGGAGGCGACCAAGCCGCTGAGATATTTGACCCAACTGATGAGACATTTACACTGCTGGACGATTCCATCCAATTTTTCGACAACCCCATAATGCAGACCTTACCAAGTGGTAATGTGTTTATGTACCCGGCAGAAGTGCCGAATACTTCTGAACGTTTTGCTGCGATTTTCACTCCGGGTGATGGAAGTTTTGAGATATTGGAAGTGCCCATTGAAATGGGAGATATTGCAGCAGCTTCGCCGCTTAACGATGGTAGGTTGCTTCTTACAGGAGGGTACTACGATGGCGAGAGCAAAAAACATGCGTTTATATTTGATGAAGGTGAGGAACCGGACACCCTCAACCCTGTTGTCCTCATTCATGGATATTGCGGCAGTGCTGGTGCTGGTGACGAAAAAACATTTGGGGAACTCGGGCCGCTACTGGAATCTAATAGCGGACGTACCGTCCACTATTTTGATTACTCCGGTCCTGACAGTAGCTATTCGGATTATGAACGTAGAGACCTTGTTACTTTAGCTGGTAAGTTGGGTGAATTCATTGTTGCTATTGGGGAACCCGTAGATGTAGTTGCTCACAGTATGGGTGGACTGGTAACACGTGCGTGGATGGCGGGTTTGTCCAATGTCCCCTACGAAGAAAGCAAAATTAATAAGTTGGTGTTGGCGGGAACGCCAAATTTTGGGTCAGGGTTAGACGAATTAGGCGATCTACTGACGGTAGTGTGCCCAGAGGTTCTCCCCGTGGGGCAGCATCAAGTTGACCAAATGGCGTATGACAGTTTTTTTATTAAGCGGTTGAATGAAGCCTGGCAAGCAAAAGTTAACGTTACAAATATTATAGATCGCACTATTCATCCTGAAGACATTCTATTACTCCGGGGCTGTATTTACGCCGAAGCTAACACAAAAAATGGTAATGGCGGTTGTAATACAGATTCGATTGTTCGTGCGAGCAGCGCCGCGCTACCGGTGCCGAATATTGGCGATTATGCAATTCGCAATATTTTAGCTTTGCACAGTGAAAATTTAGTGGATCCGGGCGAAACCACGGATCACAGTTATCAATATATTGATTGGTTTTTGGGTGGAGCAAACCCAGAAGATGATCCGGCGAATCATCTTCCGCCGATGGCCCCACCGACAAATTCACTTGTGGTAGTCCCAATGGTCGAGGGCCATGATGCTACTTCGACCCCGTTTGGGGAGGCTCGGATTAGTCATCTCAAACAGATATCCCCCTACGTTCTCATAAACAAAAACGTCTCTCCTGAAGAAGGTGCGGCCGAGGAAAGCGGTGAGAGAACTGGCTGGCATACCTTTTACCCATCTGTCGGCGCGGAAGGGGAGTTCCGTGGTTATGAAGTTGACATGGAGAAGTCGAGGAAGTTTGATCGGACGTATGAGCTAGACTATCCGCTTGTAGACGCTTTATTCCTAACACTTCAACCCGGCAGACCTCTTATCTCAGAACCAATAATTGTGGATGCAAAAGTTGATTTGCCTGATGTGATTGCGAAGGATGTGTACTTCTGTAACGCGAGTAGTCATGAAGGGTGTTCTGATTTTGATAGTGACACATCTATTTTTGCCAGCCCAAACGACCTTCTTGATGTCGAACATTTAATAGCGAATATTGCTGTTGGAAGTGTTGACAAAAAGGTATGTACGCGGTTTTTCCTTTCTGCAGATGAGTCAAGAGGTGCAGATATAGAACTCAATAGAGCCGAGCTCAACAGTAATTTTAGTGATGGCTATGAGATTGTGCCAGGCTCTAAAGACTGCGTGAGGAAGAATGAATGGTCCGGTGCTGATTCCCTTGTTCGAAGTGCCGATCTAATTTTCGACATAGAGCTGGATGATTTTGAACCGCCTGTTATCCCGGGAGGGGCACCTGCAGGCACATATCACCTGTTAGTGTGTGCTGACGACAACAATGACTCCTCAGAATATATAGGAAGTAATAATTGTGTGGTGGCAGATAGACATATTCAGGTAGAGTAGACTTTTATCTACCTGCAATTTCAGCCTAACCCGTCGAATAAGAATATCAACGATCAGGAAAGGGGGCGGGTCTTGCAATGCCATATTTCCCGCCAGAGCTATAATCATGGGTAACCATGGGGTCATATATGGACACGCCCCGTAAATCAACAGTTGAAGTCCTGGATCGTTAATTATTAATCATAAAGCTTTCCGTATTTAAGTCTGATGCTGGCGTTTAAGCTGGCTTAACACAGGTAAAGATGAGCAGTCATATATTCGGCCCTCAGTGAGATCAGGGTAAGGATCTCTGGCCATGATGAAAACCGCACACCTGCACCTTATCAGCCAAACGGTGCTTGCCACCTAACCCCATGCCAGGTCTTGCAGGTGCCGGTCTAACCTGTTTGCCATCTTGTAGCTCCATCAGAAAGTATTGCCTTTATTGCTTAGGTGTCACCGTGAATCATTGTGCAGTTTGATCAAACTACGGCCAGGCGAATCATGGGGTCAGCCAGCTTGATTTGAGAAATTCTGACTCTTCCTGCTGCCCCATGAGCACTTAATCTTGTAGGCCTTTCAATTAAGCTATGCTATTTCTGTACACGGTTTGTTCCCCTTATTTTCAAAAATAGCGAGTGGCTAACATTCTGTCATGTAAGACGCGAATTACCTCAATCCCATAAGCCCTTTCACGGTAATAAACGACATGGCGAATAACGGGATATTTTCGATAGCCTCTGCGGATATTATCGCAAGCTGTCCCCGCCTTCGGGCTTTCGGCCAAAAATCCGAAAGCTTCCGTCAGATCATCAATATATCGCTCTGTTTGTTGCGCTCCCCACTGTTTCAACGAATACAGCCAAACAACCTCCATATCTTTGCTGGCCTTTGGAGCCAGCCGATATTCAGGCATGTTTTGCCGTCATTTCTTGTTTGAATAAATTACCATCAAATGGCTGGGGTTCTCCGCTTTCTTCGCCTTCGATGAGAGCGGCACGGATTGCATCTATATCGGCTTGGCTAGCTTGGTCTCGGCGTATCAAATCGCGGATATATTCACTATCATTTGTAAATTCACCTGCTGAAATCTGTGCTTTAATCCACTTATCTTGTTGATCGGTCACAGTGATTGTTTTGCGTGTTGTACTCATAAAAAACCCCTTTGCTATCAAGTATGAAATAATCACACTATTGGCGCAATATAGCATGATTTAATTTCCTGCTAACAGGAGTCATGGGGTCAGCCAGCTTGGTCAGCGCTAGACCCCACATCACCGTCGACCGATAAAGATATCCTTAAGCAACACCCTTCGGCTTCTGTTGCTTCATAAAGCCAAACATGTAACCCGCGATTCTACGCATTTGAATTTCATCGGCACCTTCAGTAATACGATAACGGCGATGATGGCGATAAATATGCTCGAAGGGTTTGTGGCGTGAATAGCCCATACCACCGTGGGTTTGCATAGCCTGATCTGCCGCATCACAACACAGGCGGTTGGCGGAGTAGTTACACATTGAGACTTTGTCGGATACTGAAAAGGCACCGTAGGTGTCCATCTTCCAGGCGGTTTGTTGAATCAGAGCTCGGGTCATTTCAGCGCGGGTTTGTAGCTCGACCAATGGGAACTGAACGCCCTGGTTAACCGCTAGCGGCTTACCAAAAGGTTTACGTTCCTGAGCATAGGCGACTGATTCGCTAATACAGTATTGAGCCGCACCGAGACTGGATGCGGCCTGGCGAATACGGTTCTGGTTAAAGAAGTGCTGTACCACCTGCAAACCCTGACCTTCACCGCCGAGAATTGCGGTTTCGGGAACACTGACATTGGTTAACGAAACACGGCCATGATCGGTGGGCATGTTGAAGGTCCACAGCATTTCTTCGATCTTCAAACCCTGGGCATCCATGGGCACCAGGAAGGCGGTAATACCCTGACCATCGCCAGCTTTACCGCTGGTGCGTGCGAGCACAAGATCGTAGGGGGAGGTATGGATGCCGGTGTTCCAGGTTTTTTCACCATTGATGACCCACTCATCACCCACGCGTTTGGCGGTGGTTTCCATATGGGTGGCATCGGAGCCGTGATTGGGCTCGGTAATGCCCCAGGCAAAGCCCTTGGTTCGCGCCAGCATGCCATCGATCCATTCGGCCTTTTGCTCCTCAGTGCCATAGATAATCATCAGGGAGACACTGACGGTATTACCCACAATAGAATGTTCGTTCTGTAAATCGTTGTGCAGGCCAAGACCTTTAGCCGCCATGTGATCGCGGATAATCGCCATACCCAAATTGGTGCCATTCTGGCCGCCGTATTCTTTAGGCAGTGCGTAGCGATAGAAACCGGCCTCATCTGCGAGGCGTTTTGATTCTTCAATTAAATCTTCCCACTCTTCATTGGGCAAACCACCGCGCTCCCAGTCTGTGCGGGCATCTTCCCGGCGGTGATCAAAAAAGCGGATATTGTCATCTTTGTTTTCAAGGGGCTTGATAACGTCCTCGATAAACTTGTCCACCTCGACCAGGTAATCGCTGATTTCTTTGGGTATATCAAAATTCATATTTGCCCTCTCGGCTAATGTAGCTCTATTACAAATTAAGCAGTTGTACTGAGTGACCAGTATATGACGATTGAAACGGCCTGGCTGTATCCGTAGACAAATATGTGTCCATTCATAAATGAAGGCACACAAATAGAGTCGGCCAAAGAGAGGTACATAAGATCATATGGTCAGGGAACAATTAACGTGAAAAGACTCGATCACACAGCGATATTACCTGAGATACTGCCTTGCCGATCAGTGCACTGGAGCCTAAGCTCTATGCACTGATATTATTTATACTGCTACGGAGAAAACCCTTGTGAAAGCTTTAGCATCCCTGCTATTTTTTATGCTTCTAGCGACCTCAACAGCGAGCGCAAGCGAGTCCACAAAACGGCGCATGGCCATAGAGGGCGATATTCAAAATACAGGATCCGAGCTCGGCAGCTACACTTTTATCGCCAATAAAGGCCAGGTAAAAACCTCAGTGCAATGCATCGACGGCTACAAGTTTGCCATCGTTGCCATGGTCGGACATCAGTCCGCTCCAGGACCTGCTGTGGATATCATCCAGATTTATGACAATGGCAGCGCACCAGCAAAATGCTGATTATATTAATGGGGTTGTAGTGGCAAGAACGATCATTATCTGGGCGGAAACACCATGAGCACTCTCAAACAACGACTTGCAAAGGGCGATCTACTACTGGGCACTATCGTTTCCATGGCGACACCCGAGATTCCGGAAATTCTGTCGCAAGCCGGATTTGACTGGCTCTTTATCGATGGTGAGCATGCACCTCTGAACGCTGCCGACATCCAGCTATTGATACAGACTGCAGGTAATACACCGTGCCTGGTTAGAATCTCCAGCATCGATGAAATAGCTATAAAAAAATCCCTGGATGCCGGCGCTGCCGGGATTATCGCACCTCAGGTGAACACCGCTGAGCAGGCAGAACGTGCTGTGAGTTATTCGAAATACCCGCCGGTAGGTCAGCGTGGTGTGGGCATATCTCGCGCTCACGGTTATGGTTTTGCCTTCCAGGAGCATCTCCAGCGGGCTAATAACGAGATAGTGGTTGTTGTGCAGGCAGAACATAGCGAAGCGGTAGATAACATTGACGCCATCGCTGCCGTGCCCGGCATCGATGCCGTGTTTGTTGGCCCCTATGACCTGTCGGCAAGCCTTGGCAAAATGGGCCAGGTTGAAGATGCCGTCGTCATTGCTGCCGTTGACCGAATAAATAAGGCCTGTTCGGCAGCCGACATACCTCTGGGGATTTTTGGCATCTCCAGCGAAGCCGTTAGACCTTACGTGGAACGCGGTTATACGCTCATCGCAGCCAGTACAGACACCTTACTGCTGGGCCAGGGCGCACGGGATTTATTGGCGAGGCTCAGATAGCAGGCCCAGAGAGTATACCTCTTGAAACCAATATTAATTAACGCTCTGCGCCAGCTCCCCAGCCGCATAACGTGCAAACATGGTCTCCAGGCTTTGAGCGCGTATCTTGCTGGCATGACCCGCAGTACCAAATGACTCGTAGCGGGCCAGGCAAATCCCTTTCATGGCCTGGGTAGCCTTACCCAGATATTTACGGGGATCAAACTCACTGGGGTTTTCTGCCATAAAACGTCGTATTGCACCGGTTGAGGCAAGCCGCAAATCGGTATCTATATTGACCTTACGCACGCCATATTTAATGCCTTCGATGACTTCTTCTACGGGCACACCATAGGTCTCGGGAATATCACCGCCGAATTCGTTAATCACCGCCAACCACTCCTGGGGCACGGCAGATGAGCCATGCATCACCAGATGGGTATTTGGAATGCGAGCGTTAATGGCCTTGATGCGATCGATATCGAGAATATCGCCCGTCGGTGGCCGGGTGAATTTGTAGGCTCCGTGGGAGGTGCCAATGGCGATGGCCAGGGCATCAACACCGGTTTTGCCGACAAAGTCCGCTGCTTCGTCCGGGTCGGTTAATAACTGATCGTGACTCAGTGTGCCTGCCGCGCCAACGCCGTCTTCTTCTCCAGCTTCACCGGTTTCCAGCGAACCCAGGCAACCCAGCTCGCCCTCTACCGAAACACCACAGGCGTGAGCCATACCAACAACACGGCGGGTGATATCAACATTGTAATCGTAGCTGGCAGGTGTCTTGCCGTCCTCTTCCAGGGAACCATCCATCATCACCGAGGAAAAGCCTAGCTGGATAGATCTTTGACAAATATCTGAACTAGTGCCGTGATCCTGGTGCATTACCAC
>QNFP01000129.1 GCA_003645535.1 Gammaproteobacteria bacterium
AGCTTCTTCAGCTTCTTCGTTGTTTTTATAAAGATCTCTCCGGTCGTTTGCCGCTGCGACAATAGCGGGGAATTTTTTCGATGAACCGCTATCTAACCACGCACCACCGACTTGATAGGCCAGGTTCAATCTTCGATCGACCCTTCGTAATAACACTAACAGATAGCTTAATAAAGCATATGGATAATTTTCTATGAATAGCCTCGTCACCGCCTACACGACAGTTCATCGCGCTATATTTACACCCCTTCAATACCTGGATGGTATAGCGCCTCTATTACTACGACTTTTCCTTGCTCCAGTAATGATGGCTGCTGGCTGGCACAAGTTTCAGAACTTTAACGATATGGTGGCCTGGTTTGGGAATGCTGACTGGGGGTTGGGTTTACCCGCTCCGGCAGTGATGGTTTTTCTTGCGGCCAGTGCTGAGCTAGTTGGGGGGGTGGCATTATTGGTGGGTCTGGCAGTGCGCTGGTTCGCTATACCTTTGATGATTTCTATGGCCGTTGCCGCAGCGACAGTGCACTGGGAGCATGGCTGGTTTGCCATAGCACCAGGCAACCCCGAAACTAGTACCGCCATGGTCCTGGCCGATATTGGTGTGCCGGCGGCAAAACGGAGCCTGGAAAATAGTACTGAGGTGGGGCGACGAGTCAGTGCTGCCAAATCAATTCTTCGGGAACACGGTAATTACAGTTGGCTGACGGAAAAAGGTACTTTTGTAGTGCTCAATAACGGTATTGAGTTTGCCGCTACATATTTTGTCATGCTACTAAGTCTCTTTTTCACTGGGGGAGGCCGCTATTTTAGTATCGACGACTGGCTCAGACGTATCTACTGGAAAGACGCAAGCTGAGGCCTTAGGATCGGTTCATCGCATCTTAGCCAATCGAAATCACTGCTTATCCTGTGTTCTGTTTCGCTGTGCTATAATCAGCCCGTTTAATTTTCCCATAGTACTTTTTGCCTTCCCACAGTAAAAGTGTAGACCACTGGCGTTAGCCAGTGGTTGTTTAGTTTGGGGTGGCCCCAATATGGTGTTTGAGTACCGAGTTTAGATGAGTGAAGCAGAGCAAGAAAACCTATTATGAGTGAAGCAAAGCAAGAAAACACAGCACAAAATGTTGATAGAAAGAAAACCACAGGTGTCAGGCGCAACCGGCGTGGCGGTCGTGGCCGCAGAGGCGGTGGTGGCGGTCGGCCTACGGCATGGTCACTGTCGCAATTTCATGTGGAGCCAGAAGCAGGGAAAATTCGTTTCCACGATTTCGACTTGCCCGATGAGCTAATGCACAGTATCGCCGATCAGGGATTTAAATTTTGCTCTCCGATCCAGGCTCAATCGCTACCATACACGTTGCGTGGTAACGATGTTGTTGGCAAAGCCCAAACGGGTACGGGCAAAACAGCGGCGTTTTTGGTTACTATTATCTACGATTTACTCAAGCACCCTGTTGATCACAAGCGTTATGCCGGTGAAGCACGGGCTTTGATAATAGCGCCTACTCGTGAGCTCGTTATGCAGATTGCCGATGATGCTCGAGTCTTGAATAAATACACCGGGCTCAATGTGCATACCCTGGTAGGTGGTATGGATTACGACAAACAGCGTCGGCATCTGGATGAAACACTATGCGATATTCTGGTGGCCACACCGGGACGTTTGATCGATTTTTGTGGTAGCAAGGATGTCTATCTCGATCAGGTTGAGGTATTGGTGATAGATGAGGCTGATCGTATGCTCGATATGGGCTTTATTCCCCAGGTGCGACGCATTGTTCGGCAGACGCCAAGAAAGGATGATCGTCAAACATTGTTTTTTTCCGCTACGTTTACCCCAGAGGTACTCGGTCTCGTTGATCAGTGGACGCACGATGCTACCGTCGTTGAGATAGAGCCGGAACATGTAGCCACAGATTCGGTGACGCAAAAAATTTACATCACGCAGACCCGTCGCAAACGAGAGTTACTGGTTAATATATTGCGTAGCGAAGAAGTGGAGAGCGTGATTGTTTTTGCCAACCGGCGTGATCAGTGTCGCCGCTTGCAGGAATACCTGGGCAAGGTTGGTTTCAGTGTTGGGCTACTATCTGGTGAGGTGGCTCAGAACAAACGCGTACGCACTTTGGACGATTTTAAGTCCGGCAAAATTAAAGTGCTGGTGGCCACCGATGTTGCCGGGCGTGGCATCCACATTGACGGTATTAGTCATGTAATTAATTTCACTCTGCCTGAAGAACCCGAGGACTATGTCCATCGTATCGGACGTACGGGACGGGCAGGAAAAACGGGCACTTCCATCAGTTTTGCCTGTGAAGATGATGCTTTTCTGCTTGAGCCTATAGAGCAGCTGTTAGGTGAAAAGCTAGTTTGCGAACAGCCTCCTGTAGAGCTGTCCAGTGAACATCATGAGCGCGAGGCCGGCTAGCCCGTACTTTTTAGCGGGCGCGTGAGGCTAGCGGGGAAAACTGATCCAGATTTCCTGGTCACCTGGCGGATTCATACAATTAAGTGCAATTCCTCACTGAGCCGGCGCTGAATTATCGTCGTTAAATGCCGCAAGCCATAGCGATGTGGCACCGGTTACAGCTGCGGGCAGCACCACCAGATTGACCAGTGGCACGGATGTGCCCAGTAATATTAGTCCCCCGAATCCCGCCAGCAACTTTTTTCGATCGTTTGCCAGGTGACGCATATCGTCAAAGGTAACCTGATTGATATCTGCGGGATAATCGAGGTATTGCAAAGACAGGGACCATGCGCCCCATAGAAATACAATAAACGGTGCTAATAGATTCAGAATCGGCACAAAAGAAAGCAGCATGCAAAGCAGAAAAACCGCAATGATGCGCGGCACGAAATACCACAGCTTACGCAATTCCCGTACAAAAGCCCGCCCGGCAATTTCTTTGGCTGCATGCCAGGAGAGTGGTTGACTATCCACGCTATCGCCGAGCAAATTCTGAGTGCGCTCCGCCAGTAGGCCATAAAATGGTGAAGCGATAAGGTTGGCAAGTATCGTAAAGGTATAACCGTAGATTATCGCCAGCATCAGACCGAAAAGCCCCCAGATCAGCCAGGCAAGAAACCCCAGCCACGCAGGTAACCACTCCATCAGGCCTGTTAGCAAATGGTTGAATTGTTGTATGGCGAGCAGCGTGGTACCAGCGAAAAGTAAGATATTGATAAGTAATGGAATAATGACCCAGGCTCTGATGCCAGGCCTGGCCAGCAAACGGAAACCCCTGAAAAAATGATCTAGCCCCATTGTGTGTTCCCTGTACGGCAAACTAAGATTTAGCGGCACCATCGATTTGACAATTATTTTGCCAACCGCGGTAGAGGGTGACAGAATAGCTGCCCGTCAAAAATCGGTAGATTATCACGTTATGAACAAGGCACTCGCCGGACTACGTATTCTCGACCTTACTCATATTTTGTCTGGCCCTTTTGGCACCATGACGCTGGCAGATTTAGGGGCTGAAGTCATCAAGATTGAACCCCTGGAAGGTGAGCGCACACGTGGCTTGCTGGCCAATGATCAAAAGCATTCCATTGACGGTATGGGTGCTTACTTTATAAATCTAAACCGTAACAAAAAAAGTGTCGCCCTGGATTTGAAAAGTAAGGAGGGTCGACAGCTTTTTTATCGTCTGGTCGAAACCGCTGATATTGTCTTCGACAATTTTAGCGTCGGTGTCACACAAAAACTGGCGATTGATTATGCCCGGCTCAGTGAGGTTAATCCGCGCATTATTACCTGCTCAATCACTGGTTTTGGTTCCGAAGGCCCCGGCATGCATCGCACCGCTTTTGATCAGGTGGTGCAAGCCTATGGCGGCAATATGTCGATTACCGGCAACGATGCTAAACACCCGCAACGTTCCGGTGTGCCTATCGCTGACCTCGGTGGCAGCCTCTATGGCATGGTCGGTGTGCTGACGGCACTTTATGAGCGTGAGCGTAGTGGCAAGGGCCAGCACGTAGACATTTCCATGCTCGATGGCCAAATCGCTATGCTCAGCTATATGGCCACCATGTACTTTTTGTCCGGTGAGGATCCGGAGCCTATTGGTAACTCTCACTTTGTTCATGTCCCTTACAATAGTTTTACTACCCTCGATGGCTCCATTGTAATTGCGATAATCTTCGACCACTTCTGGACGGGGTTGCTCGATGTACTCAAATGTGATGTATTACGGCAGCCAGAATATGACCATCAGCCTGGTCGTCTGGCAGATAAAATCAAAATTGAAAATAAGGTCGCAGAAATATTCGCCACTAATACCTCTGCTCACTGGCTGGAAAAACTTGAAGCAGAGCGCATCCCCTGTGCGCCGGTAAATACCTTCAGTCAAGCTTTGGATGACAGCCAGGTGAAATATCGCAATATGGTCGTTGATATCGGCCACCCCAATGGTCAAAAGACTCGGGCACCGGGTAATCCGGTGAAACTGTCACGGACTAATCAGGAGGATTTCACGCCCGCACCTTTGTTGGGACAGCATACTGATGCCGTGCTCAGTGAATTATTAGGTATGGATGATAGTGAGCTGGCGAAATTGCGGAGTCAAAATATTATTGGTTAAGCTGATCAGGTACGTGCTATCCAGAGATAAGCCGTCCCGGCAAGTGTTCTGCTTATGATGCTATTTGATGTGCTATTTAGCTGACAGTTTGCCTTTCGTGGTTAGAGTCACTAGCATCAGCTGCGTAACTAAAACGCTGACGACTGACTGTCAGATATAAAACTGTCAGGTATGAAAAAGAGATTGTCGACAAGTTGGGTGGAATCTAAAAGCTCTCCCGACGGATTAGGATCTATAAGATAGTTCCAATATAACAGTTCCCATAAAAACCGGACTCATATGAGTGCAAGGTTTGATTAAATATATAAGTCAAATATACAAGGGGTTATGAAAATGATCATACGAGACAAGTTTTATATTAATGGGGAATGGGTTGAGCCAGTTGGCGAAGGCACACTCGAAGTGGTTGATGCGTCAACTGAAGAAGTTATGGGTACCGTTCCAGCTGGAGCCGCGGAGGATGCTAATCGAGCGGTTGAGGCAGCGGCAGCCGCTTTTGAAACCTGGGGCATGACCACCCCGAAGGAGCGACAGGGCTATTTGCAAAAATTATACACGGCGATGGCGGCACGGCAGGATGAACTGGGTAAGATCATGGCGGGCGAAGTGGGAATGCCTGCGGGTATGTCCAAAGCAATCCAGGCGGGCCTGCCACTCCAGGGCGTGGCTAACTTTATTAAAATTCTTGATACCTATGAGTTTTCAGACAAGCTCGGTAATTCTGAAATTATCAAAGAGCCCGTAGGGGTAGTCGCCTGTATCACCCCGTGGAATTATCCCCTGCACCAGATTATGGCCAAGCTCTGCCCGGCACTGGCAGCGGGTTGCACCGTAGTTGTTAAACCCAGCGAAGTGGCGCCCCTTACCGCTTTTACCCTGGCTGAAATGGTAGAAGAAGCGGATTTTCCACCGGGTGTTGTCAATGTGATTACCGGTCTCGGGCCAGTGGTGGGCGAAGCCATGGCCAGTCATCCGCTGGTCGATATGGTTTCTTTTACTGGCTCCACTCGTGCAGGCAAGCGGGTGTCGGAACTGGCATCCCATACGGTTAAACGCGTGGTGGTAGAGCTAGGTGGTAAATCTGCCTCTGTGATTCTCGATGATGCTGATCTGGAGGATGCGGTGCGTGGCACGGTCAATGATTGCTACTTTAACAGTGGTCAAACTTGCGCAGCTCATACCCGTATGCTGGTGCCCGAAGCCCAATATGAACGGGCAGCCAAAAAAGCGGTTGAAGTGGCAGAGAGTTTGACCATCGGTCAATCCCAGGATCCTAAAGCCAAACTTGGCCCGGTTATTACCAAGGCCCAGCAGGAAAGAGTGCGCAGTTACATTGATAAAGGTATTGAAGAAGGCGCTGATCTTCTTTGTGGCGGTTCCGAACAACCCGAAGATCTGCCCACAGGGTTCTTTATCAAGCCCACCGTATTTGGCAAAGTAACTCAGGATATGACTATCGCCCAGGAAGAAATCTTTGGGCCGGTACTGAGTATTCTCACCTACAAAGATGAGGAAGATGCGATTCGTATTGCCAACGATACTGTTTATGGTTTGTCGAGTGGTGTCTGGTCAAGCGATATGGATCACGCTAAAAAAGTTGCCCGTCGCTTACGTAGTGGCAATGTAATAATTAACGGTGGTGGCTTTAATATGATGGCGCCGTTTGGGGGTTACAAACAGTCTGGTAATGGTCGGGAGCACGGCCCTTATGCCCTGGATGATTATCTGGAAGTTAAATCTCTGCAAATGTGATTCGCTTTTCCAGTTGAGTCGACAGGTAAGCCAGAAAATAGGCTATGTGTCGGCTCATGCCTGGAGGAGTTTATAGAATGTTTGCTTGGCAAAAATAATGCCTTAACCGCGTTTTCAAATAATAATAGCTCCTGAGGAAGGAATAATGAATACAAAATCACAAGTTCTCTGTGCCTGGTGCGGCGTCATATTCCTGGTCCTGTTTAGTATCGGCTGGGTGCTTCTCGCGCGCTTTCTGCCACCGATCTCCCCGGCACTTAGCGCCAACGATGTCGCGGCTATTTACCAGCAGAACACTGGTGCAATTAGAATCGGTTTGGCTCTTGCCATGATCTCCGCCGCATTTACAGCACCGTGGGTGGCGGTCATTGCGGCACAAATGAAACGTATTGAAGGCGATTCCCCGGTGCTGACTTATTCCATGTTGGTAGCGGGCGCTGCAGGCATATTGATCCTGATGATACCCACTATAATCTGGACCGTCGCAGCTTTCAGGCCCGAGCGGGATGCCGAGCTGATCATGCTGCTGAATGATTTCGGCTGGTTATTGTTTGTTATGACCTTCTCGCCGTTCTTTATCCAAAACATGGTGATCGGTCTGGCGATCTTTGGCGACAATGCCGAAGCACCGATATTCCCTCGCTGGTTGGGTTATTTCAATATCTGGGTAGCCATCCTACTCGTCCCCGGCGGTCTGGTGACCTTCTTTAAAACCGGCCCCTTTGCCTGGGACGGAATCCTGGCTTTCTGGATGCCCCTGGTGGTATTTTTTGGCTGGTTTGTGGTTATGTTCATGGCTTTGCTAAAAGCAATAAAACAACAAGCCCAGTCTGCCTAGTAATCGCGAGATGAATGAATCGGGGAAAGCCGCTGAAGGCAGGACTACACACGAACGGCCAGTAGTAGCTTCGCCGAGCTCAAGCATTACACTCTGCACATCTGATAAGAGCTTGCCTGATGAGTGTTCGGCTGGCGAGCATGTTCCCGGTGAAGTAGGTATATGGGTTTTTGTTCTCGGTGATATGCTGGTTTTCGGTCTGTTCTTTACTGTGTTCGCTTACTACCGCGGGCTAAATATTGATCTTTATTTGCAATCTCAGACAAGTCTCAATCAAAACTATGGTGCGCTAAATACCCTGTTGTTGCTGCTTAGCTCGTGGTTTGTAGTGATGGCCGTTAGTGATGTGCGTAATAGTGTAAATAGCAATGTCTTAAAAAAAAGTAGCCCGGCAAATAAGGATGGCTTAGCTCAACAGAACACCAGCCATCCATCAAAAAGAGCAGCTATGCTACTGGCTCTGGCTTTTTTATGCGGTCTTGGCTTTGGGCTTGTGAAAATTATTGAATACACTGAAAAAATTAGTGCCGGGATAACCATCACCAGCAACGAATTTTTTATGTATTACTATATTTTTACCGGGCTGCATTTTTTGCATGTGCTTATCGGCATGGGGGTGCTGGTGTTTTTATGCTTGAAAGTAAGGGCCGGTATTTCTGGCGAAAGTGACCTGGTGCTCGTGGAAAGCGGTGCGACGTTTTGGCATATGGTCGACCTGCTCTGGATTGTGTTGTTTCCACTGCTTTATTTGATGAAGTAAGGTCGGCTATAAATCATGCAAACTTTTTTTCGCCACCCTGCGACTCCTATCTGGCTACTACTTATGATAGCTACTGGTTTGTCCTGGTGGCTGGGCGTTGATGCAGGCAGAGAAGAGGATCTAAACTACCATTTAATTTCTACTACATTGATAATTATAGCTTTTATAAAGGTTCGATTTGTTATGCGCTACTTTATGGAGGTGCGCACGGCTCCGCTATCCTTACGGCTGATTTGTGATGCCTGGATCGTAGTGGTTTGTTCGGCGATTGTTTGGCTATTTTAAAAAAATAAGCTGCATTAAATTTGGTCGTTCAAAATAAGTAAGTCGATAAGTTAAGAGGTTCTCGAACGGTCTGTATGCTCCATAATTTGTGGAGTCAGGCTGCTTGAGTCAATTTATTTGAGGTGTCCTTATCTTTAAATTAATCGGATTTATCCTGAAATTGGCAATTTTTGCGCTACTGACTCTGCCATTTATATTGATTGGCTTCTCAGTGAGCGATACTGCATTGGTAGCAGATGGGCTTACTCCAGACCATTATGATATAGCGCGGGTTGAAAAAATTCTTAAACAGCATGATCCTCGCCATTTGAAGCAGGGGCAAACTGGCCAACTAAAGTTGTCTGAGCAGGATATTGATGCCCTTTTGGTAACTAGCCTGTCACCATTGGAAAAAGCTGTAGCAAAAACCTGGTTGCATGATGAAAAGGTGGTTGTTGATGTGAGTGTTAACTTGCCAGGAAATAAATATGCTAATTTTTCTCTAAGGAACCTCTGAATAAGTCCGAGTAATCCATTAAAATAGATTCACTCTTCTCGGGGACAAGAACATGGATCAAATCAGCTTTGCCGAAGCCGAATATAGCCAGAAACGCCGTATAACACGC
>QNFP01000130.1 GCA_003645535.1 Gammaproteobacteria bacterium
AGTGTACTTGCCGCGCCCTGGAACATATCGTAGCGAGTGATAGAGCGTTTATATTCGGAGTCCACGGCGCCCAGGTCCAAAGGTGCCTCACAGGCGGCCAGCAGTGATACACCCAGCATGAGCCAGAGAGTACCGAGGCAACGGCTTGTATAGCCTCCCCAGTTGCCGGCAGTAAAATTTCTCAGTGATAAACGATTGATCTTTGCCATCAAGGGCACTCTCGAGTAATTTGACAAGTGCTCAAATCAAACACTTGCCGGCAAAAACTGCGCCAACACACTTTCTCAGCAATTACCGTGCCTATTATAAATTTTTAGTTTTTTTTCAATGAGTTAGCTTTTTATGTGCTCCCCCCCCCCAAGGAGAGACGGGTCTTACCGGAGATTTTTACCATTTGGGGAAAAATTGATGCATCGAGTGTCGCAATACTGCACGGCATTAATGGCTACCGTCGACATCACACCGTTCTGCACTGGCTGGAGGCGGGCTGCCAAAAAGTGCGGGGCTGTTATTGCCGGTCGGGGCGCTCAGAGGCCCTTTAGAAACGTGTCAATTGCGGCTCTGCTAGCGGGTTCATCCAGTGTCGGCGCATGCCCGCGCTGCGGGATTTCTACATACTGCAGACCCTCTTTCCTGGCCCGCATCTCATCCACACAGCCAATTGCCAGAATATCAGAAAGCTCCCCCCGAATGACTAACATGGGGGTTGCCTCGCAGGCTGCAAATACCGGCCACAAGTCTGGCGGCACCGCCCCCGACTCTGCATCATCCAAGGGTTGAGCGATGGCGGGGTCATAGGCCAGAACAGGTATACCCTCATTATCTTTATACAGGGCGCGGGTAAAATCCGACCACTGCTGCTCACTAAAGTCCGGGAAAGTAGCCGTATTTAGCTCCCTCGCCTGGGCAATTGCATCGGCCCAGTTGCTCACCGGCAGAGCTTTACCCACATAGGATTTTATCCGACCCAGGCCCACGGGATCCACCTCGGGACCGATGTCATTTATGACCACAGCACTGATTCGCTCACTCTGCATGGCACACATAAGGAGCGACATCAGCCCACCCATAGAGGTGCCTATGAGAATCACTCGCTGCAGTTCAAGTTTGTCCAACAAGGCAAACATATCCTGCACATAGGTAACAGGTGTATAGTTTGCAGCAACACTGTCGTAATCCGATTTGCCCCTGCCCCGTTGATCTACCGAAATGACCCGGTAGTTTGCACTCAGGTGCTCCGCCAGCCTGGAGAAGTCTGCCGAGTTTCTGGTTAAGCCATGCATACATAAAATTGTACTCGGATCTGGCTCTTCCTTGTTTTTGCAAGGATAGTCCCTGGCGTAAAGGCGCAAACGGTCACTGCTGCGATACCATAGATCGTCGTAGTTATTCATATTCGCCCCTGTCACCAGACAGCTACTGCGCTGTCCAGGCTCCGTCTATCGGAAGTGCCGAACCGCTAATACGACTGGCACCCGCGGTACACAAAAACACAACAAAGTCGCCAATGTCGGACGGCTTGACCATCTCCGAAATGGGTTGCTTTGCACCCACCAGTTGTTTTTTGGCCTCGTTAACACTTACGCCATTTTGTTGGGCGAGACGCTCAACCTGGGCACCAGCCAGAGGTGTATCCACCCAGCCGGGGCAAATTGCGTTAACTGTCATACCAAAGCCCGCATTTTCAAGTGCTGCAACCTTGGTCAACCCCACCAGGCCATGTTTACTGGCACAGTATGCTGACTTGTTAATAGAGCCCACCAGACCATGAACCGATGCCATGTTGATAATGCGCCCCCAGTTTTGATCGCGCATCACAGGTATTGCCCGCTGCATCGTGTGAAACGCCGCACTCAAGTTTATTGCAAGAATGTCGTTCCATTTGTCATTGGGAAATGCGCCGATCTGTTCGGTATACTGAATACCTGCATTATTGACCAGAATATCGATACAACCAAAGCGCGAGATAACTCTGTCCATGAATCGATCTATCGCCTGCGGGTCTCTCAGGTCAGCACCATCGAAAATACAGTCCACGCCATAAGTACGACTGAAATCTGCCGCCAGGTTCTCTCCTTCGGCATCATCAAGCAGCCCGTGCAACACGATGTGAGCGTTATTTTTAGCCAGACTGTGCGCGGCTGCCAAACCGATGCCACTGGTAGACCCGGTTAGAACTGCAACTTTCCCTTTCAACATTATTTTCCCCAACTACAGGCAATATCAACCAAAAAAAAGGGCCGCAGTACATGACGGCGGCCCAAAGCAAGGTAGGACCTTGTCTTTACAGACGGAACTCGACAGTGGCAGTCACCGTCAGTGGGGCGCCATAAAAGACGGTGGTATTGTCTTCCAGGCCGAGCTGAGAGGGGCAACCACCCGAGCCAAAACAATAGCCGGCGGTTTTAACTTCCTCGTCCGTCAGGTTTTTGCCGTGCACGCCAATCAACCATTGCTCATTGCCACTGGTCCATACGATGCTGGCATTTACAATGTCGTAGGCATCCTGGTCCATAATGGGGGCGGCTGCTTCGAACTGTTGAATGTCGCCCTTGTAGGACCAACTGGCGTTGAGCATCAAGTCGCCAGATCCAACATCCATGTTGTAAGTCAGGCCGATATAAGCCATTTCTTCTGGCGTATTTTGAATTTTACGTTGGTCGGAGATATCAACACCGGCGACTATGTACTCCTTAAAATCGGTATCGAGAAAGCTCAAGGCAACCTGGCCACTGAAATTCGGTGTAAACAGGATGTTGCCCTCGAGTTCTATTCCGGATATTTCCGCTTCGCCCGCATTGGTTACGGTACCCACGAAGTCATCGTTGTTACCGTCTCCATCCGTGTCAATACCAATTGATCCCGGAATTTGCATATCGCTATATTCACTGTAGAACAGAGCGACATTGGTAATTGCCCGGCCATCCAACCAGGTGGACTTGACGCCAATCTCGTAGGAATCCAGAGTCTCTTCATCGAAGCCCTCCTCTACCTTTGGCGTAACGAGGTTTGCTCCGCGCGGATCAAAACCACCCGCCTTCCAGCCCTGACTGAAACCAGCGTATAAAGTCATATCATCGTTTAGTAAATAACTGAGGTTAATGCGTGGCGAGAAGTTGGTGAAGGTTTCCTCTGCCTCATAATCGCTGGAGGGTCCAAGCCCAATCGCACCGTCATTACCAAAGAACGGGGACATTATCCCAAGGTATGACTCGCGGTACACATCTGCGGTACGGGTATCATCGGTATAGCGCCCACCCAGAGTAACCGAAACCTTGTCCGTGACGAAGTAAGTGAGATCGGCAAAAACTGACCATGCTTCGGTGTCAACTGTGCCTCCTGTGTAGGCGGTGATGCCCAGCGGGTGCAATTGCCCCAGCACGACATCAAAATCATTAGAGGCGGTCGCATCGAGGTAATAGGCACCCAGCACTGCGGTCAGTTTGTCACCAGAATACTGTAGCTGAAATTCCTGGCTGAACTGTTCATTGTCATAGATAACCTGCGCATCAAAATCCATCACTTCCAGACTGTCAAAGTCGATAACAGACTCGGTGTAATCTTCCCGGTCCGCCGTGATGGAACGCAGGGTCATTGTATCGCTGAGGTTCCAGTCTACCGAGAGCATCCAGCCCTCCGCCTCAACTTCGTTGTTGCCATTAATTCCCGCGGTCGATGGCGCATCAGTGGCTCCCGCCAACGTGTCGTGCACATCACCCAGCACAGGCGCACCACTGACTGCTCCAGGGAACGGGCGATATCCCGCCACTGCATTGGAATCATCGTCGGACTTGTCATAGGCCAAACGAACCAACCAGTCATCGCTGGGCAAAAATTCTGCGCTCAAACGGTAGGCAAACAAGTCCTTGTTGTAGTTGTCATCACCGGTTGTTTTGTTGTCACCATAACCATCACGAGTGAAAGACGCGACCGTTCCACCGAGGCGGAACATATCGCCGACAGGCATGGATGCCGTGGCGACCAGGTCAACCTGGTCATAGGAACCATAGGCGCCTTTGAGACGCACCTCTGGCTCATCGCCCAACCGTCGGGTTACATACTTGATAGCACCACCTACTGCGTTGCGCCCGTATAAAGTTCCCTGAGGACCCCGCAGTACTTCAATTCGCTCTACGTCGTAAATATCCAACATCGCACCCTGGGGTCTGGCAAGGTAGACATCATCCAGATAAAGCGCTACGCCCTGCTCAAAACCAGCCAGTGGGTCCTGCTGGCCCACACCGCGGATAAAGGCAGTCAAGGTGCTGTTGGTGGCGCGTGAAGGTTCCAGTGTAAGACTGGGTATTGACTGGGCCAGCTCACTGATATCACCTGCGCCTCTCAGTGTCAGGGCGTCTCCGGAGATCGCGGTAACGGCCATGGGCACATCCTGTAAGTTTTCTACACGGCGGCGGGCTGTCACTACAACTTCCTCCAATGCAAAACTGTCATCTTGTGCAGCAACCGTGGGAATTTGTGTGGCTGCGGCCATCGCAACAGCCAGTGCCAGGGTCTTACGCTTATTTGTTAGTTTCATTTCAATTACCTGTTTTAGCATTATGATTAATTGGTGATCCGCCCCAATAATTCAACAAGCGTTGAACATGCAGCTAAAGTAATTCAACGCCTGTTGAATTGTCAAGTGTTTAGTTCTAACTTTTTTCTGTTTTGCCCTCAGACTCCTGTCCCACCCGTGTAACAAATAGGCCTAGCAAGCCGAAAGCCAGTGCGGCCAGAATCGCGTATGCGGCTGATATGGCAGGATTTATCACGCCACCAAATAAATTCAGGCCCAGGTGCAAAAAGAGGCCAATGGCTGCCGATATCGAAACCACCCACAGGGGAATATGCCGCCTAACCAACACGCCAAACAGAACCGGCACTAACGAGGCGGCAGCCAAACCGTAGACGCCCTTCTGGGCGAACAATCCAATCAGTGGCGGGGGGTTCCAGGCCAGCGCCACACCAACAATACCCACGACCACCAAAGCCCACCGAGACAACACCAGGCCATTGGCCTCGGAGCCAGTCAGTGGGTGTACAATATCAGTGACCACCATCGCCGATAACGACACCAAAATACCATCAAGCGTGCTCATCCCCGCCGCCAGTAGGGTAATGAAAATGAAGACCAGTGCGTACTCGCCCCACACTGAGCTGCCAAATTCAAATAGCAGATATTCACGCACAACGGCATCCTGTGCGGGCACATCCACCCCTGCCAAGCGCGCGTAGAAACCCATCATGAGCATAAGAGTGAAAATCGAACCCACTACAACAGTAGTCCCGATAAACTTGCCGATATCTTTTTCGCTACGTAGGTATAAGACCTTGGTCAAAATATGGGGTTGCAGCATCAGGGCAAAGGTCACGATAAAACCACTGACAAATACCGAGAAAAAGTCGTAATAGAGCTCACTCTCTGAATTGTAGAGTGATGCATACCCCCGGCCCACCTGTTCCAGAGAGCCCATAAAATCTCCACCAAAATACTTCCAGCCCTGAAAGAACAGAACAAGTGTAATAATCAGCATCATCACACCCTGCAGGGTGTTGGTGTAGGCATGGGCGTAGGTGCCACCCATAAGTACGTATGAGAAAACAAACAATAACACCAACACCAAGCCCGTTTTCTGGTCGACGGGAAACAAACCGGTCATCAGCAGGCTACAGCCCACCAGAATCAATACTACAAAGGTAATCGACAACAGGTTAATAAACGCGAAGAACAGGCTGAAGCCTCTGTGGTTGAACCGATAATAAATCCATTGGGGAATTGTCAGGGCATTCTTACTTTCTCCAAGTCGTAGAAACCCCCGAGTGAGCACAAGAAATGCAGTGAGTATGCCTAGAGATCCTGCAACGCCGTAATGTAAATAGGCAGACAACCCGTGGCTGTAAACAAAGCCAGGATTAATCACAAAGGTCGCCGTTGATGATATGGAGGCAGCGAGAGTAATGCCAATCACATAAGGGCTCATGTCTTTGTTGCCAATGGCAAAGCCCTTCACATCCTTTGTGCGCCGCATGCCCACCCAGGACAAGTAGTACACAAGCCCAACGTAGCCGAAAGTAATTATGTACTTAAATATATCCGGAGTCATAGGCGACGCCCCTGGAGATTTTGTCAATTATTACGGGAGGACCCGATTCTGAAGCAAAGTAAAGATAATTTCAACACTTGTTGAATTGTGCTTGTGTGGTATTGTTAAAATTCAATCTTCATTAAATGCAACCCTCTATGACGCAATGCAAAAACACCAAGCGGGATCGAATACTTAATACTGCGGAAGAGTTATTCGCCTTGCATGGCTACGATGGGGTAACCATGCGCAAGATAGCAAGCGGTGCCAGCGTTGATGTGGCACTGGCCAGCTATCACTTTGGCAAAAAGCTCGACCTGTTCAATGCCGTGTTTGATCGCCGCGCAGAGTCTTTGAATGGTGCCCGGCTTACCGCACTACGGCTTTGCCAGAAAGATGCTGGTAAGAGAGAGCCCACAGTTGAGAAAATCATTGAGGCGTTTTTACGGCCACTGGAATTGGCCCAGGAAACAGCCGACCCCGGCTGGAAAAATTATCTGTCACTAATTGCCTACGTCAACAACTCCCCCTATTGGGGTCCGCTGATGATGTCTAAAATATTTGATGAGCTGGTGGGCGAGTTTATAGCAGCTCTGAAGCGGGCCTTACCGCAAGCCCGTGAGGAAGATATTTACTGGTGCTACCACAACCTGTCCGGTGCACTCACACTGACCCTCGCCCAGACCGGGCGGATTGACAAATTATCTGGCGGGAAGTGCCTGTCGTCAGATTTCAGGGCGGCCTACGACCACATGATCCCTTTTATGGCCGCTGGGTTTCGCCAGGTGTGCGGCTCGGGCCAAAACTAAAGCCCGTGCACGCACCACAGATAAACCACAGTATCGCTTAAGCGCTGCCCCTATTCGACCAAGGCCCTATATTTATTTGTATTGCCAGTAGTATAATCGGTTCGTAACTCATTGAGGCATGCCAATAGAGCACAGAGTAGCCTAATTGAAATGGAGAGGTAGTTATGACACGCGTAGCGGTAGTCACAGGTGGAACACGGGGAATCGGGGAAGCAATTTCAATTGCTCTAAACGCAGCAGGGTTTCTGGTCGCGGCAAATTACGCGGGTAACGACGAACGAGCAAAGGAATTTTCACAGAGAACGGGGATCGCTACTTTCAAATTTGACGTGAGCGATTTTGATCAGTGCGAGCGCGGCATCCAGAAAATCTGTCAATCCCTGGGGCCTGTCAACGTATTGGTAAACAATGCAGGCATAACGCGCGATGGCACCATGCACAAAATGTCGTTTGATCAATGGGATGCGGTAATCCAGACTAACCTGTCCTCTTGCTTTAATATGTGTCGCGCCGTCATCGAGGATATGCGAGACAATTGCTTTGGCAGAATCATTAATATTGGCTCGGTGAATGGCCAGGCGGGGCAATACGGCCAGGTTAACTATGCCGCGGCTAAATCGGGTATTCATGGTTTTACAAAGGCGCTGGCAAAAGAAGGCGCGGCAAAGAACATTACCGTAAATGCTATTGCCCCGGGCTATGTGAGTACCGATATGGTCAAGGCAGTACCGGAAAAAGTACTGGATAAAATTATCGCGACTATTCCGGTACGCCGTATTGGAGAAGCCGCAGATATCGCACGCGGGGTGTTGTTTCTGGCGGCAGATGAGGCCGGTTTTATTACCGGCTCCACTATCGATATAAATGGTGGGCAGCACATGTACTAGCCGTGCTGCCCCAGCTCAAACCTCTGCAGGTTTCCGCCTACAAGCGGATCCCACCGTCTACTTCCATCACTCTTCCTGTGAGGTAGTTGTTTTCGAAAATAAAGGCGGCAGTATGCGCAATTTCCTGCGGCAAGCCGATGCGGCCCAGAGGAATTTGAGCAGCCATTTTTTTCAGGGCCTCCGGTTTCATACTGTTGACCATCTCGGTGCCGATAAAGCCCGGGGCTATTGCCACGCTGCGAATACCATAACGAGCCAGCTCTTTTGCCCAGGTCACCGTCATAGCGGCAACACCCGCCTTGGCGGCAGCGTAGTTGCTCTGCCCCATGTTCCCAGCACGGGATATTGAGGATATGTTGATAATCACACCCGCAACGCCCGACTCAATAAATTTGGCTGCCGCTTCGCGACCGCACAAGAATACACCGGTCAAGTTTACGTCGATGACGCTTTGCCAGTCATTAAGGCTCATCTTCTTAACAATTTGGCCATCCTTCACTTTAACCAACATGCCATCGCGCACAATACCCGCATTATTGATTATGCCGTCCAGAGTGCCAAAGTCACTTACGATATCATTAAACAAAGCCACTACCTGCTGCTCGTCAGCGACATTAGCGATGTAGGATTTTGCATCTCCTCCGGCATCCTTGCACTGCTGTACAGCCTCTTCGAGCTTCTCGGGATTGAGGTCAACCAGGGCCAACCTGGCGCCTTTGCTGGCCAATTCTAAAGCCATAGTTAAGCCGAGGCCCTGCCCGCCGCCGGTAACGGCAACGACTTTATTCTGTAAATCCATGATTTTTCCTAATAGTAGTGGTTATAAAAAAGGGGAATTAATCTGCTAACGAAAACAGATGTCTAATAACGGGTTATTCAACGCTCATTTTTGCGCTTTAATTTGGCCGGTATGGGCTTAACCTGACCCTCGCCGGTAATGATTTTGTTGCCTTCGCCATCGAAACATTCGGTACTCAGCGTAACGGTATTGCGCTCTACATCAATGGCCGTTATTTCGA
>QNFP01000131.1 GCA_003645535.1 Gammaproteobacteria bacterium
CACCAACGCAATTGAATCTTTAAATAGCGTTATCCGTAAAGCCATCAAAAAACGCAAATTATTTCCTACCGATGACGCAGCGAAGAAAGTTATTTATCTGGCAATACAACAAGCATCCAAACGGTGGACCATGCCAATCCGAAATTGGAAACCAGCGCTGAATCGTTTTATGATTGAGTTTGAAGACCGCCTGGCAGATTACGTTTAACCATGGCAGTTACACAGAATTATTTACAGACTCTTAAAGAACCATTCGGGTCAGTTCTAACAATCCAACATTCCTGCTAAGGTGTACCAATGGCCAGCCCCCTTAGACTTGAATACGCAGGTGCGATTTACCACGTGACTTCACGCGGTGATCGCCGCGAAGATATTTATCTGGACGAAGACAACCGCGCAGCTTGGCTGGACGTGCTGGGGACCGTCTGTCATCGCTTCAACTGGGTGATTCACGGCTACTGCCAGATGACCAATCATTACCACCTGTTGGTTGAAACGGTCGATGGCAATCTATCGCGGGGCATGCGTCAGCTCAACGGCATTTACACACAGAGGTTTAATCGAACTCATCAGATCAGTGGTCACCTCTTCCAGGGCCGTTACAAGGCGATTCTGGTTCAAAGAGAAGCTTACTTACTCGAACTCAGTCGCTATATCGTGCTTAACCCAGTAAGAGCCGGAATGGTGGAGTTACCTGAACAATGGCCCTGGAGTAGCTACCTGGCGATGGCCGTCTTGTCGCCGGCTCCCGAGTGGATTGACCAGGATTGGTTGTTGGGCCAATTTGGTGCGCTACGAAAGACGGCGATCAATGCTTACAAACGCTTTGTATTAGAAGGCCGTGGTGTCGACAGCCCGCTTGCATTGACCCAACATCAGCTACTGCTCGGGGACGAAGCATTCGTTGCACGCCATCACCAGCAGGATCAGCCCCAGGTGCTTAGGGAGTTATCGAAAGCGCATCGAAGAACGTTGGCAAAGCCACTGGGCGAATACCAGACACAAATAATCGATCGTGATCAAGCCATGGCTCAGGCCTATTTGTCTGGGGCCTACACAATGGCTGAAATAGGTGAGCACTTCGGTGTTCACTACATGACCGTTAGCCGGGCGGTTAAACGACATGGGCAGCCTTGAAATAACCCATCGGTGATAGGCATGAATGTTGGAATGTTAGAACTGACCACGGTGATGCCGCGATTGCTTTTGTTAGCCTTTTTTACGTCATACTATTCTTGGCTTGACTTCCCGCTTTGATATTCTCTGCAGTACTATTTCTACAGCTGAGGCAATAGCAATAAAAGCTATAAGAATAATTATAATATGACCTGAGTCTCTACTAACATAAACTAGAGCAAGGAACATGGCCACGAAACTAAAAGTAGCTGCTAGAAAAACTATCAAGCGTGACGCACCGGTTTTATTAATAATTTTCAGATGTCCAATATGCGTTACTGTGTGAACGAATAAAATTGATATTGAACCGATCGCTGCAATTTCTGATAAATCAAATAACAAAGACAATATTATTACTAACACACCACTTATGAGTAACCCTTCGCGGCTGTGTGCAATAGGTTGTCCAAATACTGAAGGTAACTCTCCATCTTTCGCTAATTGATAAGTTACGTTTGTAACTGCATACAAATTAGCATTTATAGCTGATGCGGTTGCGATTAAGGCAGTGATCGCAACTACGGAAAAGCCCACTTGACCAAAAATTGGTAATGCGGCCTCAGCTAAAGCAAAGTCTTTAGCAGCAATAATTTTTTCGGTAGGTAAAGCACCAAAAACAGCAAGGGCCACAGCAACATAGAGCATCATGACTAATAAAATTGCAGTCATTATGGCCCTAGGAAGGGTTTTTGACGGATTTGGCATATCTTCTACTGTATTGGTAATTACCCGAAAACCTTCATAAGCAAAAAAAGTAATTGCAAGACTAAAAAATATATCACCACTTGGAGGGTATGTGTCTGGAGATAATAGAGCAGGATTAAGGTGGGCTACTCCTGCGATAGATAATACACATAAAACAAGAAATTTGATCGCTACCGTTAATCTTTCCCAAACTGCGACATCTTTTGCACCTTCAAGATTAACGATTACGAACAAAAAAACTATAGATACTGAAAAAAAATAGTGCCATAAATGAGAAAAGTCAGGTGGAAAAAAGGTGACTGCATAGTTACCAAATGCTTTTGCAATAAGGCTTAAGGAAATAATCGCAGAAAAGTACAGCATAATACTCATGGAGCCAGTAAAAAAGCCTACTCCATAAGCCTGAGTTATGTATTCTACGATACCGCCTGAAGAAGGAAAGCGTGCACCCAACTTCCCCAAAGAATAGCCACTAAATAATGCGATAATTCCACCAATAATAAATGAGATATACACTGCGCTACCCGAAATAGCGCCAGCTTCACCTAATAGTGCAAATATCCCAGCACCAACCATTGCCCCTATTCCCATTGAAACAGCTGACCAAAATCCAATCGGCTTTGAAGATGTATGCATAAAGATCCTTAGTTTTTCGATCTTCGATTAAAGGCTAACGTCGAGCTAACCAGCGCAGGGGTCGGAGTGGTGGTCCTGAATATCGCTCAACACGATATATCCAGTGGGTAGAACCGAGCTTACCTAATTCACTCGATCAAACGCTTTATACACTTCCATAACAAACAACATCCTAAAGACATGGGAAGCGCTGAAGTCGAATGTTCATATTTGTTCACGCCAGTCGACGAATAGTTAGCAGGTTATCCTGATCGCGCATTAAATACAGCATTAGACAAGCGGCGAGCATGGGCCAGGCAGCGAAAAATAACAGGTTAGAGCCTTCAAAGGGATGGGTGTATTGCTGCCAGGCTGACACGGTGGAGACTCCATGCAGCAACAACACCAGGCCGTAACTAATGCGGCGTTTGATGCCCAGAAGAAAAGCCAGTAACAGCACCATTTCCAGTCCGGCAAGTCCGTACATTATGGTTTGTCCTATGTCGGCAAGACCATAAAAATGATCGTAGACGTTTGCGGCATGTTCAGGGCGGACAAATTTATCGATAGTCCAGGCGAGCATGACGACAAAGATAGCGAGTCGCAGGCCTAGCAGGGCGATGGGTAAACGATGTTGAATAGCCACGGGCATACTCCTGGGGTTGAGGTGCAACTTGTTGACGAATTAATTATTACTCAATCTTTTATGATGCAATTATTTATCACTTAGCTACATATTACTGAGTAGTTTATGAGCGAATGGTTCGTTACTGAACTATGGGCAGGGCGGCCCCTGACTGAATAAGGGGCAGTACGATGTCGAGGGCAAAATAGCATAGCAGCGAAACTATCAGGATGCCGGTGAGATTAAGCCAGAAACCGACTCTAGCCATGGCCGGAATGGTAATCAGGCCGGAGCCGAAGACGATAGCATTGGGTGGTGTTGCCACGGGTAGCATGAATGCACAGCTAGCGGCCATGGTTGCCGGGATTACCAGTTTTAATGGCTCCATGCCCAGTGCGACGGCAATTGCGGCAACCACAGGCACCAACGCGGTGGTGGTGGCGACGTTGCTGGTCAGTTCGGTAAGAAACATCATTAGCGCGACGACAAGCAGGGTCATAACCAGGGGCGGGACTTCCCCCATAGCGGTCAGTTGTAGTGCTAATAATTCTGCTACGCCATTTTCGCGAATGGCGCCGGCCAGACAGAGTCCGCCGCCAAGAATAATAAGCACCCCCCAGGGCACCTTGACCGCAGTTTCCCAATTCATCAGAAAGCGTTTTTCACGGATATTTTCGGGAATAACAAACAGTAACAGAGCGCTGATAATAGCGATGCCAGCGTCGGTGAGATGGACAAAAACAGGCAGTTTTACCAGTAGCGGCCGGCCCATCCATGCAGCTGCGGTCGCAGCAAATATAATCAGTGTCAGCACTGCGCCCCGGTTCCACGGGTCAGGTGATACATCAAAGCTGGTTATCTGCCTTTGCTGATCCTGAGGCAGTTCTTTGGGGAGGGGCAAGAGGATGTGGGTCATCAGCCACCACACAACAGGTACAAATAAAATCACCAGTGGCACCCCGATCATCATCCATTGAGCAAAGCTGATGGTCTGCCCCAACTCGTTCTCAATAAATGAGGCAGCAAACATATTGGGCGTAGTGCCGACGATGGTGCCAATGCCGCCAATTGAGGCGGAGTAGGCCACACCTAGCAGTAGACACATCGCAAAGCGGGATTTCCAGGGTGTATCGGGCTGCATGGCTAGCACGCTCAGTGCAATGGGTAGCATAACGATAGTGGTGGCGGTATTGGTAATCCACATGCTCATGGTCGCGGAGGCGATCATAAACCCGCCTACCAGCCGCCGCGGCTGGGTGCCGACTATGCGCAGTATGAATAGTGCAAAGCGTTTGTGCAGATGCCAGCGTTCCAGCGCCAATGCCAGAATAAAGCCACCCAAAAAAAGAAAGATCAGCGGGTGAGCATAGGCATTGGCAGCGGTGCCGATAGACTGTGCGCCGGTCAGCGGTAATATGGCAAGCGGTAACAGGGCGGTGGCGTAAATGGAGATCGCTTCAGTCAACCACCACACTGCCATCCACACCGCCAGCCCTGCAGTAACCTTTCCTGCCGTACCTAGAATCAGTGGTGAACCATCGATGGCGGTAATTTGTGCAGGCACCACAAAGGCGATCAGTAACGCCAGTAGTGGACCCCCGATCAGGCCATACCAACGTAAATGGGCTACCAGATGCAAGTTTTCATTTGATGCTCTATTACTCATTCCCTTATTTCACTTATCGTTGGTTATCGCTTTGATCATTATTTAGATGACTATTTAGATGATTATTTTGGTGATTGTTTTGACCAGTAGATTATCGTCATTGGCAGATTAGTAGTAGGCCTGTAGGCTATTAATAAATAACGGCGATAAAATTATGGCGCATAGTGTGATAGTTTTGTTTGCCTGGTGTCCAGCTTTTAAAAGGCGACAGATTTTGAAGGCAGCTGCTTTTGCAGACGGCTGCTTTTGAAGTCAATGGTGATATTGACAAATTATTACAATAACAGGAGGAAAGGCGATGGCAAATTCTTCGCATAACGAACTAGCAGTTATCGGGGCCGGTTTTGGCAGGACGGGGACACTGTCAACGCGGGCTGCATTGAAATTGCTGGGTCTGGGCCCGGTGCATCATATGTTTGAGGTGGTGAAAGCCCCTGAACAAAGTAGGCGATGGCTGGATGCGCTGGAAGACAACAGTGTATTGCGGGAGTTACTGGCTGATTATCGATCCGCGGTGGACTGGCCCAGCTGCTACTTTTGGCGGGAGCTGATGGATTTGTATCCAGATGCCAAAATAATTCTTACTCATCGTGAAGCAAAAGGCTGGTACAAAAGTATCCACAACACGATTTACCGTATGTTAATGGCCAAAGCCCCAGACATGCCCGCAGACCAGGTGGCAATGGCCCGGCGCATCGTCATGGACCTTACGTTTAATGGTCGTCTGGGCGAAGAAGATTACGCTATTGAAGTGTTTGAAAAGCACAATGCTGAGGTGAAGGCCGCCGTACCACCTGAGCGCTTACTGGTATTCGACGTGCGCGAAGGCTGGCAACCCCTGTGTGACTTCCTCGGTGTGTCTGTGCCTGATGAGCCGTTTCCAAAAACTAACTCCACGGAAGAATTGATCGGACACTTCAGCAAAAACAAAAGCAACTGACGGCATATAAGGGGGTTAGCAACAACCGCCAGTTTGTGCGCCGTCGTAAGGGTCTTCCCAATGGGGCAGGTCAAGCAACAGTTTTCGTTCGGCTGCCAGGGTCAACGCACGGCGTGGGTCGATAACCCATGGCCCAGTTCTACTGATCGTCAGTTGCGCCTGTTGGCCATCGGCGAGGTTGATTTCGCGATCTCCGTCGAAGGCGAGGATGCCTGGGCCTTCGATATTTATTGTTGTGTCCAACGGTATTTTGCCAACATCGCGAATATGGGCGGTGCGGAACAAACCTGGTGATACCGGTGCGCGCAGTAGCTGACCACCTTCACTGTGCTGGCAGAAGTCGACCCGCACACCAAAATCGTCGGCGGCACTGGCCGGGCACAACAGGCCGCCCAGTGGCGACATGCCAACGGCGTCTGGTTCGGCTCGGGCCAGCAGCATAGTTTTCATATACTCCGGTTCAAACGGCCCCAGGTTACCAATACGATCACCCTGCAGAAACAGAGCGTCGATCAGCGCCAGGTCAACAATTTCACCCTCTATTGCAACATTTATTACCTTGGCGCGTTGTGCTGCCTCTTCTTTGCTGATTTTCGCAGAGGCCACCAGGCCTGCCGCCATGCCGGCAATCGTTGGCTCGATCAACAGTGGGAACACATTATTGGTGCCCGTTGATAAGGGCACAATCACGGCGTCGGGCCAGGCTTTGGTGACGATACGGCTGGTGCCGTCACCGCCGAGGATAACGATGACATCGCAGTCCAGCTCGCGCATTTTCTCGACATTTTGTACGGTGTCCTGGGCAGAATGATGGAGTTCCGTGCGGAATTGCTCGATTTCTACAGGGATATTCATATTCTCAACTGCGCCGATAACCAGTCGGCGTGGATCCCACGGGACGAGAATTCGTTGGCAGCCAGCGGCCACAGCACCGATCACGATGCGACTAATTTGATTGCGTTTACTGTCGTGGCTGACGGAGTCTGCTCTGGCCAGCAAGCGGCGGCAGTCGCGACCAGACATGGGGTTGGCGATTATTCCTACACTACTCATAAGGTTAACTGTTGGTGGTAAAGAGGGTAATTATATTGCACAAAGACAGGCAGATACCTAAGATTAGCTAGAATTAAAAAAATTTGATGAATCGGTAAAATTCTGGGAGGTCTCTATGATCAATATTACCCGCATAAATCACTGTGCTATTGCCAGTCGCACCAAAATGGAAGAGATGAAATATTTTTACGAAGATCTGTTGGGCGTAACAACGGTTAAACGGGATATTCCCGAAAAGCTCGACAAATTGATACCGGGTTTCTGGATGCAGTTTGCCAATGGCCAGATCCATGTGATCGGCTGTGATGATTCTGGCGCCGAGCGCAAGGTGATGGCCGAGCTGGCCGGTAAAAAAGGCGACCCAATGGGGCCGCACACAGCCTTTTATGTGGAAGATATCGAGGCCACACAAAAGCATCTTGACGACAACAATCTTGAATATTTCCGCATGGAGGGATTTATTTTCACCTCCGACCCCACTGGCAATACTGTTGAATTTCAGCAGGATCCGGACTGGCCATCAGCCGCATATGAATTTCAGCAGGATCCAGACTGGCCATCACCCAAATAAGTACTTTTTGTGCGTGGCTAACTTTAGTACGTCGCTAACGCAGATACTAGACTGCCGATTACACCGCGATCAGGGAGATGCCAGTCTATGTGCTGGCTCAGGGCTTAAGCCCCTGTAACACAGGCACAATTTTCATGATGGTCGAATTGTTAGCGGTGTAATCAGCATCGATGGGTACGATGGTGATATATCCCTGATGGAAAGCGCTGGTGTCGCCATCGTCTTTATCGAAATTTGGTGGCAGGACTTTTAAGTGTGGCAGGTAGCTGCCGGGGTCTTTTTTTGAGGCCACATAATTGATACTAAAATGTGGTGCTTTGCCCTGTTCCCGTAACCGTACCCCTTTTATTTGATTGTGCGGGACAGGTGGGTAATTGACATTAAGGGCCACTTTTTCTGGCAGCAGGGCACTGCCATCACAATGCTGATTTTGCAGATTAGCTACCAGGGCTGAAACAAACACTGCTACCCGGTCCAGGTGCTCCAGGTCAGCCTTCCTGTTTTCATCGTCGCTGTTTCCATCACGGCTGAAAGGATCTGTGCTTATTGCTATTGCCGGAATGGCCGGTTGTGATATCAGGATCGCCGCGACGGTTGCACCAACAGTACCTGATACCGGTGTGGCCGGGCCGAGATTGGCGCCTTTATTAATGCCTGAGATCACCAGATCAGGAGGATTGTTGGCAAAGAAGGCGCTGACACCCAATAATACGGTAGTCGCGGGGCTGCCATGAATGGCGTATACATCAGGTTCTGCCTGGGTGACTTTAACAGCAGCAAACGTTACCGATGCACTACTGCCACTGGCATTTTTTGCCGGTGCAGCCAGGATCACCCGGTGGCCCGCCTGTTTAAATACCCGGTGCAATGCCTGAATGCCGGGTTTGTCATAGCCATCGTCGTTGGTGAGAAGTATATCCAGCTGTTTCTCATTACACTGTTCAGCGTTGGCTACCGAGGGTGTTATGAGTAATGTCCAGGGGCTTAACAGTGTGAAAAGAACAAAAAGCGACTTTAATAATGTTGGTTTTAGTGTCATAACCTGTCCTGGTAGGGTGTTTGTCGTTAGTGAGGTGCCAGTGCAACGAGATGCCAGTGTAATCGAAGATGATGCGGGTTACTCGCTTAAGGGCACTAAATTAAGGGTGCTAACCTTAAGGGACCTAACCTTAAGGGAACTAAAAATCAGCAGCCTGAATATGTACGCATAGTATCGGCGAAATCAATAACAAAGGAGCGGGCTTATGAAAATTTATTTGTGTCAGAAAGGCTTCCGGTTTATCACTGAGATACTGCAAGGGCTATTACCCGACGATGAAATACTCGACTGCCTGCCGGAAGAAATTGCCACTAAAGCTACAGATGCGAACGTGCTGATTCCC
>QNFP01000132.1 GCA_003645535.1 Gammaproteobacteria bacterium
ACGCTAACGCCCGGTTTGAATACTCGAACCGGGCGTTAACATTTTTAGATGGGCAGATTTATTGCTTACGATAAATTTATTACTTGGGGAACCTCTGATCAATTCATGAACTCGTATCTTGCGCCCAAAACACCCAGCTTCTTCGTTGCAAACCTTCGCAATAGCTGGCTATTACGTGCGTTTTACGCCTCGAATCTGGATATTTTGAATCACAACCTACTTCGTCCAGAATTAATCAGAGGTTCCTTAGAACAATAAATATTTCACAGCAAAATATATTTAGTTAAAGCGGAGGTAATAAAATCCATGGATTATTTGACTGTCACCGAAGCCAAACAACTATCTGGCCTGCGCCTGGCGCTCTCTGTCGGGGGGCCCTTCGCCTATGGCCAGGCAGTCAAGAGCGTACTGGAAATAAAGGGCATCCCCTACTCCGCAGTTGCGCAACTACCCGGCCAGAGCAATGACGAACTATTTGAGTGGACAGGCTTTCGTAATGCACCGGTAGCCATCTATGAGGATGAATCACCCAAAGCGGACTGGATGAAAATATTGTATCTCGCCGAACGCCTTTCGCCATTGCCACGCCTCATCCCCAAAGATTCAGGCGAACGTGCAATGATGTTTGGCCTTGGCCACAAAATATGTTCCGAAAACGGCTTCGCCTGGTCCTGTCGATTGATACTCATTCAGGGGATGCTGGCCTGCGCAAAAGACTCACCCGCCAGACAGTTAGGCGAAGTCCTGGCTGAAAGATATGGTTACTCGGACTTAGCAGCAGCAGAGGCACCGTCCCGAGCTACAGAAATCTCCTCGATACTTGCCTGGCAACTGGAAATGCAACGTGATGCAGGCAGTGAGTACTTTGTGGGCAGCGAATTGAGCGCTGCAGATATCTACTGGGCCACATTTGCGGCCATGGTTGCGCCGCTTCCCGACGATGTATGCCCCATAGATGCTGATAGTCGGGCTTCTTTCGTGGGCCTTGGCCGCATAGTCGAGATTGACCAGTTTCCAGCGCTAATAGAACACCGCGATATGATGTACCGACGTCATTTAAAACTCCCCCTGGATTTTTAGTGAGAGGTATCACTCATTGTCGGGCTTCCCACCAGGCTCGATAATCATCGTCCGGCGCCAGAATTTTAGCCCTGGCGGTGGTAAGGCGCTCTCCATCACTGTCATCTATCGTAATGTCAGCTTCCAGTATAGGTCCCCGGATGCGGGTGATCACTAAATTAACCCGGATTTTGTCGTCGGGGCAGACCGGTCTACGCAAGCGCTCAGGAACAAAGGACAACCCGATAGCACCATCTCCGGGAAATTCAGTACCGAAGAATCCTGAAACTGTGCTTTGAATTAAGCCACCCGGTACAATGATGTCCTCTACACCAGGAAAGCGCATTCGAGCCGCCTCGGCTTCCCGGTGAATGGCGTTATAATCGCCGATCAGCGCGCAGTATTGCGCGACTTGTTCGCGGCTGAACGACAACGTTTTGGTGAGCTCACTGCCGACTTCAAGCATCGCCGAAGTCATGCATTGGGTACTGGTATCGGTCATTACGAAATACTCATCATTGCGAAATACTCATTATTAAAATAAGTCTCCAACTGAATTGGTGTCGCCACCGGCGGTATAAAGTAAAACCGGGCTTAAACCTTTAAACCCGGTTTTACGTTTAGTTCGCTCGCCAATCTATTAGCAAGCTATTAGCAAGCCCTCTTAGCGCTTTAATAATTTATATAATTCACCATACTGCTGAGTTAATGGATGCGTTGGTGCAAGATATATCAGAGGCATGAAGTTTTCGTGTGACTCGCGCATTTTGACCGAGCTAGACAGATACACCGGAAATACCGGTTGCCCGTCATTAATAATTTCTTCAACTATTTGATTGGGCAGATTAGCTCGCGCCTGAAACTGGTTAACAATAACACCCTCTACTTTCAGCGACTCATTGTGATCCTCACGAATCTCATCGATGATATCCTCGAGCATGTACAGTGAATTACGCGCAAAGGCGTCGCAGTCAAAAGGAATCAAACAGGTATCAACAGCAATCAGCGCTGAAAGCGTAAAGAAATTTAGTGCCGGTGCAGTATCTATAAATATCCAGTCAAACTGGTCTTCCAGCTTGTTTAGCAAATCCCTTAATTTATAGATTTTATGCTTGCTCTCCAGCTTCGCCTGCATGTCGGTCAGCTCAGGGCTGGCTGGTATCACGTACAGATTTTCGAAATCCGTACTATGGACAAAGTCCATGGGTTCGTTTTTGGTCATCCGGGCATTAAGACACTGTTTAAAGTAGTCGGCTACATCCGGTAGCGCGTCTTCAAAGGCATCACCGAGCAGGTAGTGACTACTATTGCCCTGAGCATCCAGATCGACCACCAGGGTACGCAAACCATCGCTTGCTGCAATAGCCGCCAGGTTACAGGTAATACTGGATTTCCCCACACCGCCTTTCTGATTAAAAACAACTCTTTTCACAAACTACCCTCTTTTAATTTCATGCCTTCGTCAATAACCTCTCTTTGGTTTATCCATTATTTTTTTGTTTAATATATTCTCGGCAGCTAAGTTATGTAGCGGCGTCACCCCAACCCTGGGCCAATGGCACCCAGTGATAGAGCTGGAAATCGCGAAGGGCAAACTTCCATTCGCCATCCACTCGCCGATAAGTGTCATTATAATGGCCGCATGCTGTTACCGCCTGACCCTTATCAATCAATCTAATTTCTACCGCGCAATTTCCTGTCGCATGGTCGCCATCGACTTTTACTACATGGCTCTGAATAAAAGGTTTAGGGCCAACATCTTCAATTTTGTCAGTATATAACTCGGTCAGCTGTGCCCGCCCTTCGAAATGCATGTCAGGTGACATATCGAAGACACCATCTTCTGTAAACATATTAATTAAAGCCGCTGAATCCTGAGCCACCACGGCGTAACAATACTTTGCCGTTAGCTCGCGAATTTCATCCTTATCTTCTATGTTCTGGATGCGCTCTTCTAATGTAGCCATTTTTATTTCCCCTTATTAAAATTATTTAATTCCAGCTTCGGTTAATCCGTGTTTATCTTGACACCTTAACGAGTCAGCACAGTTAAGGTTGTCACTGCAGTATCATCCTCGATCCAGCCACCGCCATTTTGAGCCAGTGCTACTTTGGCGCCTTCAACCTGCCTGGCGCCACAACGCCCACGCAGCTGATCCGTCAGCTCGACAATTTGGGCACAGCCGGTAGCGCCTACTGGATGCCCCTTGGCAACCAGACCACCACTGGGGTTAACCGGCACCTTGCCACCGAGGTCGGTCTGGCCTTCACGTATCATTCTTACGCCTTCGCCCTTGCCACACAAACCCAGCTCTTCTATATACATCAACTCTGCCGGTGAAGCGGCATCGTGTAGCTCTACCACATCTATATCTTCTGGTCCTATGCCCGCAGCGTTGTATGCTTTCTCGCTGGCTCTATCGTTACAGTTCGGCCCACCTGGCATGCCGGTGACCAGGGTTATGGTTTCTGCGACTACGGCATCACAACCGTGCTTTTTGACGAAATCTTCAGAAGTGAACACCAGCACTGCCGCCCCATCACCAATGGGTGAACACATGGCTAGCTTTAAAGGATCAATAATATCTCGGCTGGCTAATATGTCTTCTACCGACAAGGCGTTTTGAAATTGTGCTTTAGGGTTGAGTGAGCCAAATTTGTGCGACTTGGCCGCCACCCGAGCAAAATCTTCTATCGTCGCACCCGCTTCTTCCATATATTTACGCGCCTTGCCAGCGTATATATCCATAAATCCTGAACGTCCCGGCGCCATGCCTGCCTCCAGGGGATCATCCGAGCCAGTCTCTGCCTTGATCTGCTCCAGGTCCATGGCCGCAATCAGCGCCTTGAAGGGTACGGCCTTATCCTTGTTGGTCATTTTCTCAGCACCAATAGCAAGAGCCACCTCGCATTGACCGGATGCCACAGATAACCAGGCCAGATGGGCCGCTGTAGATGAAGACGCACAGGCGTTTTCGACATTAATAATTGGCTTACCCATCAACCCGGACTCACGCAGCGCTACCTGGCCAGGGATCATCTCCTGCCCCGTTAGTAAGCCCGCAGCGGCATTGCCAAAGAAGATCGTATCAACGTGATCAGTCGTTGCGTTGGCATCAGTCAGTGCCTGCGCCAATGCATCACCAGTAAGACTACGGATAGTGGCGTCCATATGCTTGCCAAAATGGGTCATCCCGGTGCCCGATATCATGACTTTTCTCATTATTTATCTCCTGCTTGAGTGATGGTCTGTGCCGTTTAGTCCGCGAATTATGGCCCATAAGGCTGGCAAGTCCAGTAGAAATTGGCGGCATATCAATATATGGGTTGGTTCGATGCACACGATAACGCTGAGTAATTGATACTGCCCCATAGAACGAATTTGATACACTCGGTATCACTACATATCCTTCTCTTTCGATACGGGGAAAAACATGGAATCCAACAGCAGCAGAGCCGAAAATCAGGGCCGTAAATCAGTAGTGCAATCATGAAACGTCTGATTATTTGTTGTGATGGCACGTGGAACACCCCCGAATCAAACTACGTGACTAATGTTGCCCACATGGCGCGCGCTATCAAACCTTTATCATCAAAGGGCATCCAGCAAGTGGTGTTCTACGATTGGGGAGTCGGTACTGATGGCAAGCTTGATTCTTTGACTGGTGGTGGCCTGGGTGAAGGCATCGATAAAAATATCAAAGACGCCTACCGATTTCTCGTCCACAACTACGCACCTGGTGATGAACTCTGGTTCTTTGGCTTTAGCCGAGGCGCATACACAGCGCGTAGCTGTATTGGTCTGCTCAGAAACGCATGGTTGCTGCACAAATCAAAAGCCCAACTCATCAACAAGGCATACCATATTTACCGTACCAAATGGCATGCAGACGCTGAGAACGCCCGCCTGTTTCGCGAACCCAACGGTCAAGCTGTCACAATAAAATTTCTCGGTGTCTGGGACACCGTCGGCGCACTGGGTATCCCTTTAGACATCTTTCGTTCAGCTAATGACGATCGCTACCAATTCCACGACACGGCAATCAGCAGCACCGTTGAAAACGCCTACCACGCGCTGGCTATTGACGAAAAACGCAAACCCTTTGCGCCAACTATCTGGCTTACCAAAAAAGAGCGGGAGCGCACCGAGCAAAGCTGGTTCGCCGGTGTCCACAGCGATATCGGTGGCGGTTATCGTGAAGCAGGCTTATCTCATATCGCCCTGGAGTGGATGGTCGAAAAGGCCAATATGTCAGGGTTGGAGCTGGACGAGGATTATCTTTTGAATATTTATCACCAGAATAATGAGGCTCAGCTACACAACTCTTACAAAGGTGCTATGCGAGCCCTGGGGGCTTTCCGGCGACCTATCGTAGCCACAAATTCTGACGAAACACTGCATATCAGTGCCGAACAGCGCTATTTTAGTGATGACAAATATCGACCGAAAAACCTGCGTGATTATCTGGCTAAAGATGAGCAGATTCGGTTGCCTTTGTAAGCCACTGCTTTAGGAAACAGCTGGAACATCAAGTTGCCTGCCCCTTAATCCCCTGTGAATGAGGCTTAGGGGCTATCCATATATGCTCCCTTGATTTGGTCCTTAATTTCCAGCTGCCGCCACACTCAAACACGTTGCTTGAATCCCCTCATAAAACTCCATAGTCACTTGCTCTATTGCTTCGGTCGAATCTTGTACCGGGTACCTATAAGCTAAATCCAACATCCGCTCACCATCTTTACCCAGGGGCTTTAGTACATCAGCGACAGCATCCCTCGCTGCCCCCGCCTGTCGTGCCTGCATCACACCCTTTGCGGCATCACCCAAACTGGCGCAACGGCTCTCGTCATCCACCTGAGTAACAGCCAAACTATCGGCTTGTTTTTCAGCCCAGTACCCGCCAATATCCAGCGCATCAGTAACCAAAAACATTGCCGCAATGGAAGCTCCCATCACCAGACCGCTATAACCAATACTCCTTTTTCGTACCATACGCCCCACCCTGCCCTACATCCAAACGCCAAAAAGCCCGGAACTGCGGGGCTTTTTCATCGATGAAACCAACCATGTTGTCCCAAATAAACTCCCGCAAGCGACACGTCTGCAAGCCTTAAAGCGCGTACACCTCGCTGTAAAGCCGGTCGTCTACCCTACCAGAACTCATTCATCACTGATGGTATTTCATCGCGCCGACACACAAACAATTGGGCAACAACAACTACAAAGTAGATGGGGACTTTTCTAAGGGAAAGATCATTCCTCAAGGCTTTTTGTCAAAAACTGGCGGCCCAGGGTAAGCACAAAAAGGTGGCGTTAACGGCCTGTGTGAGAAAGTAGTACAAGATCAGAAAATTACTGGCGAAGCCATGCTTTAATTTGTCCCACTTGCCAAACTTGTTATGAGAACCGGCTGGCACCAATTTTGCCGCCAGCGTTCTCGTTTTTGTTCGGTCGTTTGAGAGCTAAAATTAAGCTTAACAGTAGTCGAAAAACCAAATTTATTGGTAAGCTGCCTGGAGTTCAAGGCCCCGTAAAGTTCACCATCAATTTCAGATGTAACAAATATTACCTGGTCACAATTAGCACACTCATGGAATGTGGCACTATTGGAGCCATGCTGAATTTTATTGTGAAATTGCTCACTGCGAATAGAAACATCAAAGCCCGTTCCAGACTTTGTAACGTATGCTGCCGCCTTAGATGAGCAATAGTCACATTGGCAGGCTCGAGGCACTAAACTGCAATCAACTGTATGCCAGATGATTTCAATATTATTGCAGTCACAGCCTCCAGTAATACTCATTTTAGGTACTCATAACGACATAACTCACTTGCCGCCGAAAGCGTAGCGAAACGGCGCTTATGGCGGTCAAGTAGAGTGCTATGTTAGATGCTTTTTATGCGTGAAGAGTATGCTCTAAAGTTTCAGAAACCCATTGATTAATACTTTTATCCTCAGATGTTGCTATGGCAGCTATTTCACTATGCAACTTTGAAGGGATTCTTAAATTGAATTTACCAGAGTATTGTTTTCTTGGATTTATGCCCGTTTCTTCACAAACCTCAAGGAATGAGGTTAATGATTTTTTAAACTCTCGACGTAGCTCAGCTGGACTTTTACCATAAAAATCAGCCCCGCCATTTAAACCAAGTATTTCTCCCCGAAACATATCTATTTCTGGGTCATATTCTATTTTTGCTTTATAGGATTCATTTTCCATTATATTCATGGTGTTACCTCATTTGATTCTAGCCATTGCCGGACACTAGAAATAGCTCCTTTATCCGTGGATGGTGATGGGTGAGGTCTGTGAAAAATTCTAACTTCACCAAATAGAACCACCGCTATACGGGAACCGGTTCTTTCTGAGACATCAGCTCCTAAAGCTAAAAACAAAGACTCAATCTCACCCCAATGTATATTTCCACTTGTTGGGCGCCTGAAGATTAGCTCAAGGGTTTTCTGGTGCTTCTTTTTCACTACCTAATAGTACTACATATCGGTACTATGTCAATATTCCTGGGCATCTAACGCTGCGAATAACCAGATCTTTTTGGCGCGCAGCGACAAAATAGTCCGTGTTGATTTGCCTGTTAGCTTTCGACACTACCCCAATAACAGTGAAAATAGTCCCGCCGTGCCCGCCGATAACGCACCATCCTTGATTAGTCTTTGTCGTTCTATATCACTCATCGACCTCCCCTTTAGTGTCACTCGCACGTTGCGCGCCAAGGCTATCAGTCCTGCGGCACCCATACCGGCCAGAACACTTGGAGACGGGGGGCGGATTCATACAATAAGTGCAATTCCTCTCGTCAAAAAGCAGATACACTTGGAGACGGGGTCAGTTCTAACATTACAACACTTTTGCAACACTTGACCGTTTATCATTTACTCTCGAACTTCTTCACCGCCCGGCTTACAGTCATATAATGCACACCAAAGTGCAGACCAATCTCTGCCATTGTATAAGCACCAGAATAGTAAGCCCGGCTCATTGCCTCATCCCGATTGGAAAACAGGGCCTGGTATTCAACCAGCGGCTTTGCCAATGATCTTTTATGAGCCCTGGAAACTTCCCGCAGAATCTCCGGCCTGGTCTCCTGCTGGTATTGGGCCACAAACGAGTCATCGCCCAGCAATAACTGGTGCCGAGTCTGCGCTAGCGGACTGACCACCCCTGCCCCTTCCAATACAAATCGCTGGTAATCTCTGATCGCCCGGCTTCGTTGACGACTAAATTGCCCCAGTATCCAATCGCGGTCTAACCAATCTGGGCAGGGAGCAGCATTGATCATTACCCGGTAGCTACTCCATGACCACTGCTCCGGCAACTCCACCATGCCGGCACGTACCGGATTCAACACCACATACCGCGTCAGCTCTAGCAAATACGCCTCTTTTTGTACCAGAATGGCTTTGTAACGACCTTGAAAAAGGTGCCCACTCAGGCCGTGAGTCCGATTGATACGCTGAGTATAGTGGCCATTCAACTGACGCATTCCCCGCGACAGATTGCCATCCAACGTTTCTACCAGTAGGTGGTAGTGATTGCTCATCAGGCAGTAGGCATGCACCACCCAATTAAATCTCTGAGGGTTATATTCCCCGCCGCTTGCGGCGTACTATGGTGTGATGAGCGAATACATCCACAAGAGCCACAATG
>QNFP01000133.1 GCA_003645535.1 Gammaproteobacteria bacterium
GTCTCGCCCCTACTGATTTTCGCGGGAGGCCTTCCACGTGGCAGGGGTGTAGTCCTTGGCGGTACGGTTGGTCATGTGCGGCAGACGAGGAAGGATGTCGCGCAAGTATTCGTTGGGGTTGATGCCGAGTTTTCGACAGGTTTCCAATAGCGTGTAGTGGATGGCGCTGGAGTGCCCGGCATCGGCACTTCCGAAGAAGAGCCAGTTCTTTTTCCCGATGGCGGTGGGGCGGATGGCGTTCTCGACGAGATTGTTGTCGATCTCCATTTGGGCGTGTTCGGTATACAGGAGCAGTTTGTCCCAGAGATTGAGAGTGTAGCCGATTGCTTTTCCGGTCTGGCTTTTGGGACGGTGCACGGCTTGTTCGGCTCGGAGCTGGAGGCCGATGCGCTGAAGGATTGGAACACTTTTTTCCTGGCGGACAACCCGGCGGTCGAGCTTGGGGTTGTCGCGCAGGTCGGCCTCGATTTTGTAGAGGCCCTGGATTTCGAGGAGCATTTGCGCGGCGAACGGGCTTTCGTTTCGGGCTTCGTGGAACTTGCGGCGTGCGTGCGCCCAGCAGGCAGCATATTCGATCTGCGCTTGGGGGTGTCGTTTCTTGTAGGCTCCGTAGGCGCTATAGCCATCGCTTTGCACGATCCCTTTGAACCCGTTGAGGGTTTTATCTAGGCATTCGCTGGCGCGACCGGTGTGCCATTCGAAGAAGACGGTCTTGCCGGGGGCGTGGTACGGCCACAGATAGCCCTGTCCGCATTTCCCGCTACCGGGGTTTTGATAGCGTACGGGGGTCTCGTCGATCTGGAGGTAGGTGCTTGAACGGATCTCTTCACGCATGGCTTCGTAGATCATGGCGAGCATTTGGGAGAGGCGATACATCCAGTCGGCCATGGTTTGGCGGCTGATCTCAACGCCGAAGCGGGTTTTGTTAATCTGCGCCTGCCGGTAGAGCGGAAGATGGTCGACGTATTTACCGAGCACGATGTTCGCAAGCAGCCCGGCGGAGGCGTAGGAGTTTTCGATGATGCGTTTTGGCGCGGGGGCGACCACCGGCGGGAGCGAGCGGTCAGCTTTTCGCACATATTTCGGGCGCACGATCCGACGCTTGAAGAACTTCGTCGGCACGACGTCGAGTTCCTCGGTCACCTCTTCGCCAATGCGCTTGAAAGCCTCCGGATCGGCCAACACCTCTTCCGGCTCAATCACAACCTCTTCGACAGGGAGATCGGCGGGAATACGTTCGGATAGGGGTTTGTGCTTGCGCTTCTTGCGGGAAGAAGCCACCTCTTCCACCTCGGCTTCAGCCGCCGGGGTTTCGGGGTCAACCGAGTCAACCCCGAACGCCAGCATGAGCTGGTCGGGCGATATTTTCTCGGAACTCTTCCCAAACAGCTTGCCCAGCACGGCTTGAAGCTTCAGCTTCAAAAAGCGGTTTTCAGCCTTGAGCTGCGTAATTTGAGCAGCCATCGAGTTGAAGTTTTTCGCCGTTAAATCCATGCCGCGCATTATAACAAAATGCGCGCAAAAGACTGCTGAAAACTTAGGAAATATGAGGGGGAATCACCGTTGATACCAAGGTCGCATCCGAGCCCCGCGCAAATCCACTCCGTCCAACAAGAGGCTGAGCGCCTCCGGTTTGAGCACCATCTTTTCCTTGCCCAGCCCCATCGGCCAACTGAACGTTCCCTGCTCCAGGCGCTTCACCGAAACCCAGCACCCCGTCGAATCAAAACACAACACCTTTATCCGCGTTCTCGTGCGGTTGGCGAAAACAAAGAGCGCCCCATTTTCAGGAACCTCTCCAAGTTCGCTGCGTGCAATCGCATACAGGCCATTGAAACTCTTGCGCAAATCCACTGGCTCGACCGCCAGCACCACCTTCAGGTTTTGGTTCATGTGAAACATCATCGACTCCTTGGTTATTGAAGTCGGTGATTGTATCTCACCGAGGAAATCCGGCTAGGGGGTCGAATCTCGGTCGCTTACAAAAAGGCAGGAAAGGAGGGAAAACCTTTCCGGCCCGATCTATTCCTCTCCCAGAGAGAGAACCTTTGACCAAAAAATCTTATGCCACCGTCTTAGTGCTGGCGACTGAACTGGCTTTCGAATTCGCAAAGATGGTTCTATGGATGGTTCGGATAGACCGGTGACGATGCCGATGGTTCGGATGCCCCAAGATCCGGAACATATTCCCGGGTGATGATGCGCTGCATTTCCTGAACAATGGCCGCGTTGCTGCCGGCTACGTTGGAGGTTTCCGATGGGTCGGTTTCAAGATTGTAGAGTTCGATCGCGTTTCCGCCCCGTTTAACCGCCTTCCATTTCCCGGCGCGTACCGCATGATCCAGCGATCCGGCCTGGTGCGACCAGAAGAGATAGCGATGTTTTTTCTGGTTGTCACGGTCGCCGGTAAGCTCGGGAAGTATGGACAAGCCATCAACATAAGCGGGCGGACGTACTCCTAGAACTTGAGCTACCGTCGGGTAAAAATCGGCGAAGTAGCAGGGAAGGTCGCTCGTTGTTCCGGCAGGAACATGGCCCGGCCATTTTGCAAGCATGGGTACCCGCAATCCCCCTTCATAGCTATCTGTTTTTCCGCCCCGAAGGATGCCGTTGGCATTGAAATAAATGGAAGGTGCATTTCCCCATACGGATTGCTCCTGCCCCCCGTTGTCCGAGGTGAAAACAAGCAGCGTGTTATCGGTGAGGCCGAGTTCATCCAGCTTGGCGATGATCGCTCCGACCGAGTTGTCGATCATCCGAAGTTCCGCCCCGAAATTCCGATGGGGTTGATTTTGTGAAATATGGATAGAGGTATCCGCCGTATATGTTTCCGGCCAAAGGGAAGGATCGAACTCAGGAGTATTCAACACCGCATCACTGGCAATGATTTCGGTATGGGGCAACGTGAAAGCAAGATAGCAAAAGAAGGCCCGATCTTGTTGATCCTCGATAAACTGGAGCGCATGGGCCGTAAAGGCATCATGGGTGTGCTGGACCCGGTCTGCCGGATTGGCGCTGGTATTTCCTCCAGAATCTACCGTGTTTCCGGTCAACGATTTTACATTGTTGCCGATGAGATAGCTGGGAAAGTGGCGATGTCCATGCCCTTGATCCAACATGCCGTAAAATTCGTCGATCCCTCGATCATTGGGTGTTTGCCCACTGCCCAGACCTCCGATCCCCCACTTCCCAAAGGCCCCCGTCATGAAACCGGCCTCTTTGAACAACTCTCCGAGCGTACCGGTTCGATCCGTGATGTCGACATGAGCGTCATTCAGTTTGTAGGGGATGTGGCCACTGTGCAGTCCCGTCATCAATGATGAGCGACTCGGCCCGCACACGGTGCATCCCGCATAGGCATCCGTAAAACGCATGCCGTCCGTCGCCAGAGAATCAATATTCGGTGTGGCCAGTCTCGTCTGCCCATAGGAGCTGAGATGGTTGTAGCCTAGGTCGTCGGCCATGATAAACACCACATTCGGCAAATTCGGCTGGCTGCCTGCATCGTTGGGATTGGTTCCCCGGGCAACCTCGCTCCCGTCGCCAATCCGATCGCCATCCGTATTGAAGAGGAGGGGATCCGTGCCCGTGTCCTGGCCACTCACAAAAGTACCGGTGCGGGTCTCCACGCCGTCGGGAAGACCATCCTCATCGGTATCCGATATGATTGCACTGGTTCCGGTGTCCTGACTACCGATCCAAACGCCTGTGCCGGATTCAATTTTGTCATTAAACCCATCACCGTCCGTGTCCTGGAGGTTGGGATCGGTTTCACGGGATTGCTCCCCCGCATTATCGAGCAGATCGCCATCGGGATCTCCCGCAGCGACTTCGTCCAGGTTCCCGAAGTGCAGTTGCTCCCATGAATCAACCAGACCGTCTTCATCCGTATCGAGCGCCCCAACGGCCGTCGCGGTGTTCCCTGAAAAACTGAGAATCGTATCATCCGCCGCATATGAGGTTCCATCAACAAAGATTTGAGCGCCCTGTTCTGTGAACTCACCAAGCGAAGCCATGGCAAGCTGCGCGCCGGGTGCTAAATTTAAAACAGAACCAGAAGGTAAAGGGTCTCCTCCGCCCAATAAATTGAGTGAACTTGTGGCGTCAACATGGATGGTTGATTTCATAAAGAAGATCCGGGCTGATCCTCCATGGAGGATATGGATGGTGCCTGCGCTTATTCCATCATTTCCGGCGGTGTCCAGAAAAACACCATCGACCGTGATCGAATTGGCGCCCGACACCCCCCATGTCGGCTGTAAAATTCGCTCCGGGCCAACAGGAGCAACTCCTGCATTCACAAAAACAAGATCATGGGCAAGCGTTGCATCGAGAATACCGACCGACGACCCTCCCGACCAGTTTCCATCATTGGTAATATTACTATTCACGGCCCCCGTCCATTCCAGGGTGGCGGCACCCGCAATAGATGCGGCACAAAGAAAAATGAGAGGACAAATAAAACGAGTGATTTTCATATTCATATCTCTGAAGTTAGAGGGTTGCTGATTAGTTATAGTCGACGCGGAGGCGGAGAAAGCCGCATGGGTCCGAAGAAGGGGGCAGCATGATGCGAACACGCTCCCAATCGGGGTCGATGACGCTGATCGCAGCCGCATCGAGATCGACAGAAATCCAGTCGAAAAGGTTGGTGCTGGATGCAGCAGAATAGGTCAAGCCGGAGGCCGATCCTCGGCGGCGGATAAATTCGATGCCTAGATCGCTGGAGGCATCATGAAACACGCCGGAGGGCAATCCCGATGTACCGGTTTCCAGAACCAGGTGGTGCCACTCGCCCTCTGCAACAGGCGATAGATTGTACGCATACGCAGTGAGGTTGTTTCCCCCGTTGCCATTGGCATCGTCTTCCGGAGGATGGGTATCTGATGTCAGGCCATAATCATCCAGCCATGCACTATAGGGATTGGCGCCAAACCCTTGATACTGCATTAATTCGCTTCCCGGCAAAGAACCCTGTATCAATTCGGGATCGGAGTCGCCATCCGTGTCCGTCAACAGGGAAAGGGTCGGACCCGCAGGAGATAATGCGGCAGCAGCGGGTGAATCAAAGACAAGCCCTCCCCGGTTGTTCATCCAAAGGATCTGATTGCCGGCATAGTCATTCAGCAACAGATCGCGGTCGCCGTCATGATCAAGATCGCCTTGTGCGGCAATCTGATGCCCGTTGAGTCCGGACGCCAGCGTGAGGGCAGGGTCAAATCCTCCCGCATCGTCATTGCGATATCCAACGCATCCGCCGAGAGTCGACGAAAGAGCGATCACATCGGGGCGGGTTCCCTCAAACACGGCGGCAGTAAAACTCGATAGTCCCGTACCCAGCCGAGCCGTTTGCACAAAATGGCCTGTTCCATTATTGCCCAAGACAACCACGGCTCCGGGACCACTATCCAGCACCGCGATATCAGGTGCTCCATTGTCATCAAAATCGATAATTTCCAGCTGTGTAGGCCATCCGGAAGTCGAAGCAATCTGTTGTTTACTCCCAAAGCTACCGTCCACGTAGTGTTTCAGCCAGAAAACCTCACGGTCAAAATCCGAAATTCCCACCAGGTCGTCTCTTCCATCGCCATCGATATCCGTTGCAAAAAGAGCCACCGCCGTATCAATCCCCGAGGCCACGTCTGTTCCTGCAACGAAACTTCCGTCGCCTTGATTCAGAAAAAGAAGAAGCCGGCGATCCCAGCGCGAAGAAACAATCAGATCCATGTCGTCGTCATAATCGACATCGATGGCGCATAGGGCCGCGGGGCCACGCACATCATCCGTTACCAAATGCCATACAGGCGTCGAGGTCGTCATATCGATCCAGAACACACGATCCTCGGCATGGGAAACCCCGATCACATCCGGCACCGCATCCGCATTCATGCGTGCCGAACCCAACGTGGTGACGATCCCGGCTCCCTGCATCCAGGACGGATCCATGGCATAATCAGGCAGATCGGTCCCGGCCCCGAATGGCTTGGCATTCACGAATTGAGATAGACAAAAGAGGATTAATAAACAGCGCATATTTGTATCCTGTACTGACCCGAAATATTGAAGCTATACCGAAAAGGGGACCGCCGACGCCGCCGGCGATCCCATCCTTTCATATACCCGGGGTGCCCCGTTAAGGGGTCGTTAGCTTGTAGAACATTTCAACCTGATCAACCGCCGAGGTAAACGTAATCCCGCCGCCAGTTCCAGTCACTGTATCGGCGATGCCCCAATTTGGAATGGTCAGATTGGCGTTGGTTTCCACGTTGTAGATTTGATCCAAGGTGGAATCCCACGAGAGCGTCATGAGGTTCCCCGCAACCGGACCCGCAATCACAATCGTTCCAATGGGATCGCGAACCTCCCCCTTGAACCCCTGTGATTCGATCACTTCTTCTTGGGTCAAGACCTTATCGTACACACGAAGCTCATCGATCGAACCATCAAAACGTCGCTGTTGGGTTCCCGGCTGACCTTCGCCGCCGATACTGCACCAGTCGGCAATGCTGTCAATTGGGTTGGCATTGGCAAAACCCGCGGTCGCATCAAGCACGCCATCGACCCAGAAAACCGTATCGGCCGTGTCCGTGCCGGTTGTGGAGATTGCCACATGATGCCAATCGCCGTCAGCTATATTTGCTGTACCGATGGCAAAGCCGCCGCCAATTTCAAAACGCAGTGCACCGCTGGCGATCGCAAATGTTGCTCGTTGACCGAGGTCGCCGGAGCCGCCCCATGAAGAACCCCACGCGATGATTGAAGCACGATCCAAATTGCTGGTTCTTACCCAGGCCGTCACGGTACGGTCCGCAGCGCCTGCAATCCCTGAAAATGCGGCATAAGTGGCAGGATTGGTTGCGACCGAGAAGTCGATCGATGCAGTGGAATCTGTAAAAGCACCTGTATCCCATGTTGCGCCATCAATCGCGTCATTTGCAGCAGAAGCAGCATCCAATGTCGTGCCGCCAGTCCCCTCTTCCATTGCCCAATGGGCTATTAAACCGTCAGCCGACGGAACCAAAACAATGATTTCGAGTATTCCAGTACTCGAACCCGTGATTTGATCGTCGGCCACGACCTCAAATACATTCGTAATACCCGCGTCGAGAATCGAGGGGATGCCAGTCACGACTCCATTGGTCGCCACATTCAGCCAAGCCGGCCCGCTGGCCTTGCTGTAGGTGATCGGGTCACCGTTCGGGTCTTCAGCGAGTCCATCCAGTGTATTGGTATAGGCAATGTCAACATAAGCAGCGCTAAGCGAGAAGGGACTTTCCAGCCATTCCGGAGCACCTTCGGGGGGCGCATAGAATACAACCTCGATCTGAACGCCTGCCCCTCCGTTAATATCAGTGGCCACAGCATTGTCGGACTCCTCAAGAACCGTACGATCTGCGCCAAACTCCAACGGGGAGCCAAAACTGGTTACCTTAGATTGATGTTCGGTTTGGAAATCCGCCCATGTTTCATTCTCAAACTTCAAAACGGCATTGCTGGATACCAGATCCACCGTTGCCGGCGAGGGCAGCGGATTCCCGCCACCCAGCAAATTAAGCGTGCTATTGTCGTAAATCGTGATGGTGGCATTCACAAAAAACATGTTGATCGATCCGCCATTGGTGACGATCACGCTGGCTGCCCCCATTCCATCATTCCCTTCGGTGTCCAGGAGCACGCCATCAACCGTTATCGTGTGCGGAGCAATCACGCCCCATAACGGCTGCAAATCTCTCTCCGGGCCAATCGGTGCTGTTCCGGCATTTACGAAAGTAATATTCGTGGCAAGCGTTACATCAAGAATCCCGGCAACCGACCCGCCCGACCAGTTCGCATCGTCTGTGATGTCACTACTCGTGGCACCCGTCCACACCAATTGCGCGGAAGATCCCATGATCAATACCGATAATAGCACAAAGCTTAATCCAATAATCTTATTCATCTTATTCCTCCGAAGTGGAAAGCGGGAATCCCCAATACTTGGGAATTCCCGGCCATACACTAATTACAGTTCGTTATACCATCATCTTGCGGCGGATGAAGAGAGTTGCCCCGCCAAACACCACAAGCATGCCAAGGGTGGCCGGCTCAGGAATTGCGGTTGCGGTGTTCCCTGAGAAGGTAAGAATCGATGTGTCATCAGCAAATGAAACGCCGTTAACAAAGATTTGCGCGCCTTGTTCAGTAAACTCAGCAAGACTAGCCAATGTCGCTTGCGCGCCGGGTGCCAAATGCAAAGCAGCGATGACTTCAAGATTGTTGGGTAAGGGATCCCCACCTCCCAGCAAGTTGACCGAGCTGTCGCCATCAACATTGATTGATGCGGACTTTAAGAAGAACATCCGGATCGAGCCTCCGTTGATTACATTAATGGTGCCCGCTCCCAATCCGTCGTTACCGGCCGTATCCAGGAAAACATTATCCACCGTAATCGAGTTAGCAACCGTCACTCCCCATGATGGCTGTAACGCCCGCTCCGGGCCAATGGGAGCCGTTCCGGCATTGCCGAAAACAAGATCCTCAGCAAGCGTTAAATCAAGAATTCCGGAGACCGACCCACCCGACCAGTTCGCATCGTCTGTGACATCACTGTTCGTAGTCCCTGTCCAAATAATTGCAGCCTGACTGGCTGCAGCCAAAGCAACCAACATAGACATAAGTGTTAACTGTTTTATCCTCATTTTGTTTCTCCTTTTTTATAATTGCAGGTCATTCTGCACTCA
>QNFP01000134.1 GCA_003645535.1 Gammaproteobacteria bacterium
GCTGACGCTCAGTCAGTGATGTTTCGTTGTGCTGATCCACAATGGTGTCCTGCTCAATGATGAGTAGGAAGATTGCAGGTCAGCGACCCGTTGTGGAAGGGTGTCGTTTGTTAACCGCTTACGTCGTAGCGATTATTTTTGAACAGCTTAACTCCTTATCCTCTTTTATCTAATTTTTCTTTTAATCCTATGTATTGGGATTGAAAATAAAGAGATCAACGCATAAGTTAAGAATGATATCCCCAATAGAAAAAGTATATGAACGCCTGGGGCAACATATTGGAAAGTCAAAAAAGCAGCTAAAGGAACATGATTATAAAAAAATCTTGATACAAAATAGGCCAGAAGAAAAAGAACTAGACCGACGGCAGAACTTATTAATATCCCTTTTACCTCTAACAAGCCTCCAGCCCTAAAAAAAGTCCATAAAAATAAACCAACAAAAAGCAGCCCCCCCATAAGAACTAATTGATTGGTCATTTGTCACAATCCCCTTCTTCGCATTCTTTCTGACATTGATCAAAAACTCCAGGTAATGTCAGAACTGTAATAATATTTCCTCCTATCGGAATTTTCTTTACTACTACCCCTGCTACAGATTTAACTACAGCATTTTGGGCATAATTAGTCACTCCCTTAGCTGTAGTTTTAACGGTTTGGCTTGCGACTTCACCAATAACAACGCTTTTTAACACACAAGTCCTAATACAATTGGTTAATTCAGGATCAGGGTTATATGCAGCACAGTCTCCGCTTGGGCAATACCTAGAAGCATAAGGATCACCGCCATCTGAATCACATATTTGTGCCGTGAGCGAAATCTCAGGGGCTGGTCTACACCCAAAAAGACCAAGTTGGTCAATATAGATCAAAGGGTTTTGCTGCACATACCCATAAGTGTTGGTTCCCGCACCCAACCCAATCGGGTCAGAGGTGATGTACCTCCCCATACTCGGATCATAATCCCTAAAATAATTGTAATGCAGGCCACTTTCTTCATCATAATACTGCCCAGGAAACCTCAGATCATTGTCAATGGTCTCAGTCAATACGTTCGCCTGCCCAAACGGGGTGTAACTGCCTTGCCACACTACAGTTTGATCAGCATCCGTCATCACTTGCGGAGTACCGAGATGATCCAGGTGGTAATAGTAGTCTTTAAGAACGCGACCGCCATCAAATCGGTATTCGACAGGGTGGCCCTCGATCTTATCTGTCAGGTGGGCAAAACCCTGCTCACCTGCCTGCCGAAAGTGTACCCAGCCTTTGAGCAGCATGGTTTTGCCTTCGCCTATGGCAAAATGGTAAACCGTGCCTTCTCCGGTTTCCACAATGTTCCACAGATCGTCTTCAATCACCACGTCCAGAACGGTGCCGTCGTAGCGGGTAAGCTCGATACGCTGTTCGTCCAGATCGACGTTTAGGTAAGCTGGTTCCCGATTTTCATGGATAGAAGTAAAGCGGCAGCTGCTCTCCGTATCTGGGCGGTAGTGGGCCAGGGGCTGGCCATTCCAGTACAGGGTATTATGTGCAAGGCTCCCATCCCCCTGATACAGGCCGATGCGTTGACCTTGAGGGTTATAGAGGCTGTACCTGGTGCCGTTGGTTGTGGTCTTGACGACGCGTTGCCCGGCACCGTTGTATTGGTAGCTGGCGAGCACACCGCTATTATCTGAGAGACGCATCAAGCGATTACGCGGGTCGTACTCATAGCTGAAACTATCGCCGACACCAACATTTTGCGCTATACGATTGCCATTGGCATCGTGAAACAGACCGGTAACTGTGCTGCCTTCCACAACGGATTGCAGACGATTACTGTTGCTATCTGGTGTATACACCGCAGTATTTTTGCTTAAGCGGTTGCTGTTAGCATCGTAGCTATAGGTCTGATTGGTTGGGCCGACGGCATCCGTTAGCCGATGGAGTGCATCGTAGGTATAAGCTCGGGTTCCCGTGGCATCGAGTTGATCATCGATCGACGCAATGTCGTTGGCCGGGGTATAGCTCCATTGGCGCTGAAATACGTTTTGGACGCCTTGTACGGAGAGATCGGTTAACTGGCCCAGCGCATCCACCTGGCGCTGAGTAATTAAGCCGTTGCCGTAAGTATAGCCGGCAATGCCATCTGCCAGAACCGGCTGGTAGGCCACATCGTCGATGGCCACTTTTGTTGTGCCTCCTGCGATGCTTTCAATGGCTTTAACCCGACCATGGTCGTCATATTGGTAAGTGAAGGACTGTCCGTCAGGATATGTGTGCTGCGTCATCCGTCCAACCCCAGGCTCATAGCGGTAGTCGTATTCAAATTGTTGGGAGAAGGCAGTGTTACCTAAATCGTTAAACAGGGTATCAAGCCCCTTCAGGTCGCCGTGGATATTGTAATACCAGAGCGTTTGCCCGCTATTATCAGTCATGCCGGTGGGTTGACCGATGGCCTGTTTCAACAGGCTGTCTGCAACACCGTCTTCGTAGTTGCTGCCGTCATAACTCATGAGGATATCGTAGGCACTATCCGCATACTGAGTGTGTTGCAAGCGGTTTAAAGCATCGTAGCTATAGTTCACCGTCAGTCCCCGGGCATCGGTTTGCCCAATCAGTCCCATCACATCATAACGGTACAGGGTGGCGCCACTATCGGGGCTGACCTGCTCGACAGTATTGCCAGCTTCATCGAACATAAATTGGGTGGTGTGATTATTGGGGTCGGTGAGGGCAATAAGCCGGTTCGCCAGGTCATAGGTGTTGGTAGTTTGGCCATTGTTAGCATCCACCACAGTGGCCAGTCGGCTGGTGGTGTTTTCGTAGTGGTACTCGGTACGATGACCTTCAGCATCAATATCCGCAGTTTTACGACCCTGTATATCGTATTCGAAGTGGGTCACTTGCCCCAACGCATTAGTGACGCTCAACAAACGGTCGCTGGCATCGTAAGCATAGGCTGTCACGCGCCCAAGGTGATCAGTCTGGCTGACTTTACGGCGCAGGTCATCGTAATCAAAATGGGTTTCCCGCCCGACGCGGTCACGTATGCGCACCAGATCTAACACATCCCAGCTGTACTCCACGGACGTACCGTCCTCATAAGTGGTGCGTAATAATCGGTTGAGCCCATCATAGCGGTAGGTCTGGGTATGGCCTTCCGTATCGATATAGGTGGCCCGCCGTCCAACCGCATCGTAGCTGAATTGCGTTGTTTTTCCTGTGGGAAAAGTCACCTTAACCAGATAACCCTGGGCGTCGTATTCATACTCCGTGGTATGACCAAGCGCATTCGTTTGGGTGAGCATCTGGCCTGCCGCATTATAGGTATAGGCTGTGGCATGCCCCCGGCCATCAGCGGCGCTTAGCCTGTTATGCCGATCATCCCAGGTATAACTGGCGGTGACCTCTTCAATCCCGTCACGAAGCTGGGTGACCTGCAACAGGTCAATTTGATTCGAGGCATAGTCGTAGCGAGTGTAATTACCTAAAGGGTCTTCTCTATAAACTGGCTTGCCGAAGTCATTGAACTGTCTGATGAATATCTGGGATGAACCGTCATCCAAAACCCGCCCTATACGGGTGTGCTTTTCCTGATAAATATTAGTTTCGGTAATCGCATTTGTCTGCCCTGAATAGTTGTACCAGATTCGGTTTTCGAGAGGTTTTTTAAATGTTTCAAACAGACCACTGCTTTGCTTATTTGTGGTATGTAGCCAATGAGAGACTTCAGCCTTGCTAATGTTAGGGCCGTAATCTTTGTAGGTTTGTTTATCCCAGTAGGCGGTATTGCGGTAATTATGGTATCTGTTACGAGTGAGAATATCGCCGCTCGGCACGCCGGACACGGAGCTTGAAATACCAAGCCGATGACCATATACGATGTGTTCCTGCTCACCGTAGGGATCAGTGATTGTCAGCGTACGTGATGTACTGCTTCCGGTATAGGCAAACGCGGTCTCACCGTAAGGAGTATTCAGCGCGGTGATAAAATCACCGTTATCGTAAGAAAAGGCCGAGACAATTCCTACTGGATCAGTAATGCTCGACAAGCGGCCGCTGGCATCGTAGGTAATTAAAGCCTCCCGTCCAAAGGGGTCTATTACCTGGGTAATCAGCTTAGTGTTACTCTCATGAGCATAGATGAAAACTGTTTCCTGGCCCAGGGCATCGGTTACGCTGACCAGACGCAGGTCAGCATCATAATTCAAGGTGGTGGTATTGCCATTAGTATCAACCTGTTGGCTCAGGAAGACACGTCTGACGCCACTGGTCGCGCCATCGCTAGAGGCATACATCTCACTTCCACCGCCCGGCAAGCGTCGCTCATAAACAATTGGATCTGTTGACGTGCGATACAGTCTGGATGTATCGGAAACGCCACTTTCATACTCGCCTGTGCCCGTGTTATAGCCGTTGTAATCGATAGCACCTCCGCCAGCAACCATGCGGTTGATAACGGCTGATGAGTTGGTAGGGGAATCCTCAATATAAGTTAACCAGTTATGCGTCCATTTTGGACCAACATTGCTGAAGGTGAAGTTTGAGGGCTGATTGGCTTCCCTTTGGTTATACCGAAGCATGAAGCGGATGGGGTATCCTTTTGGTGGCGTATAACGAATTGGCGTATCTGAAATAATCAAACTCACCAGCATGATATGCACGTCGTAATCCGCCATTCCGCTTTCACCGGACTTACTGGCTTTATCGTTACCATCGCAAGGGGCTTTTGATTTTTTTGCATCACGGCATGTTGTGCGATCTTTATCATTATTACCGGTATAACCCTGGCCGTAGACCAGATCAGCCTGGGCAACTTGCACCTGACTCCATGACTTTTGATTATTCTCAGGAACCAGAAAATAACCACTGGCCTCATTATTAATGGCCTCCGCCGTCAGCCATAGATCCTGACCAAACGTGGGATCCTTTACATGAAACAGGCCACCTTTTTTCTCAACAATCGCCGCATAATGATTAACCTTCCAGTGAATAACGGACGGTACGGGTATCTCGCTGGTTTCTCGATACGCCAGGCGATAGTGCATATCAGCTTGTTCAGCCAAAGACTGGAGCTTAGACAGGTTGATTCCCTGCTCCCCTGAACGATAGTCATCGAGGACAGACAAGCCCTTAGCACCCGGTTGCTGCCAGTCCAACAGAGAGTGCAGAGCTTTCGAACCACACAGATACGAAATGCCTGGTTTATTGCGCATTATCCACACACTTTCTCTAGCGCCAGACACGAATTCTGTAGCCCGGCCCGAAAAGCTTCTGTTTTCAACGGTGGCCAACAAAGCCTCGACCTTATCGGCATGACCTAATCGCGCGTGCATCCTCACCAACTCGCCAAAGGCTCTATCGGCAACGGCTTTCTGCGCCGGTTTATCTTCGTCCTTACTCAGCGCCCAGGCGCGTTCGAAGGCAGTAAATGTTTTCGAGAAATAGCCATTTCGGTAATACGTCAATCCCAGGTTCAACTCGATTGATGCTTCCCATGGCGTATTGTGATTAGCCCCCTGATAGCGCAACAAACGCTCGATCTCGGGCAGGCCGTTAATATTCTGTGGCGTTGATAGCGGAATATAGGGTTTCGACATTTGATGAATCAATGGCTCATCAAATCCCTTAATCACAATTATCTCGGGGGGATGCTCGGCCTTCAACGCCACGACCTGCGTAGAGGAAAGCGCCAGAAAGAAAATAAAAAACAGCTTTAAAAAAAATGAACAATCCATTGCTCAACCCTTCCTTTTTTATATAGCAACTGCCACAAACAGTCCTGCCATCCAGCAGCTCAATCTGAGTACTGGTCAGTTTATAAGAGGGAATCTCACCTTGCAGCGACACGTACCCCCTCGAAATCTCGACGGATAATCAAAGAGGAACCATTTAATACGGAGTTTTCTGTTGTACATCATGAACGTCCTTGTTCTCTTTTTTTGTACCGTTGTGTCCCAAACTAGCGCTAATAACGATGCATGTCAATTATTTCCAAACCCCCTATTTCTAAATCCCTACAGGCTGGTTAAAGAAGACACGACCTCAGTCAATCCAGCCCAGCACATCCCTGATAACGGACCACCGGCGTTCCCGCGATTCGGCTACACCGCCGAGCATCCAGTAATCATAGAGCCTGTCAACAGTGCCATCTTTCTGTTTAAGATATACCCAGTTACTGATGAACTCCATGGTTTCTATATCGCCCTTGGGTACTGCGTAGACTGCCGGTATACGGATTGTGCCGTCCCGGGCTTTCACCACGGTGTATTGGGGATATCGGTAACTGTAGGCCGCGCCTTCTTCCGCTGACAGCAAAAGGGCGTCGGCACCCTTGCCATTACCATTGAAGAAGTCTTCAGCTCCCTCCAGAAAAACCACTTCCGCGTCGGGTAGTAGCGAGCGAATGCGGGGTTCAAAATAGTGGCTACTGACCAGCGCAATGGTCAGGTCCTTGTCGAGTCGGAGAGCTTCCAGGTCATCATAAAGATGCCGTTCGTGGTCGCGCACGATAAAGGCCAGTGTCAGGTCTATGTAGGCCCGTGAAAACGAAGCCTTCGCATAGCGATCCGGTAGCCCGGCTATGCAGGACATAGCCATATCGATTTGTCCGGATTTCAGCATGCTGCCCAGCTGGTCGAATTCGAAGGGTACAAACTCCAGTTTTACTCCAATATCCTCGGCCAGTATGTGAGCCATTTCGACATCGAAGCCCACCAGCTCTTTTTCAGGTGTGAGGAAGCTGCAGGGCAGATTGTTGGGGCGATAGCCAACCTTTAAAACCCCGCTACCAAGCATATGATCAAGCCGTGAACCGGCAAGTCGGGTCGCGCTGGCCGGTGGCATAGTGGTGCTGATTCTGGCATCCACCCGTGGCTCCATCAGCTGGATATTTGCCAGTACGGTATCGCGGGCTGGGGGTTGTGGCACGAACGCCATGAAGTAGGCCCGCAAACCGAAGACCAGGATCAGTAGTGCCAGCGCGCTGAATACTAGATAGCGCAGCAGGTTGCGCAGGTTGAATTGCAGGGCGCCAGCCAGCGCCAGGGTGCCGAGAATACTGAGTACAATAATATGTAGTGCAGCCAGCATGGCGCCAAAGCGGCCAACGACTATACCTGTCACCAGAAACAACTGGAACATGTCGCCAGGCACCTGCACACTGTCCAGCATGTAGGGTACGGCGATGTTGATACTGCCAAACAGGCTGAACAAACCGTTAAAGGCAAGACCCAGACGATCGGCCATTGCCAGTTCAGTGTCAGTGAACCAGGCGGCGAACAACACAAACAATATGACCAAGAGTTTCCCCAGGGACGGGAAATTGAAAGAAACCGGCACGATAATGTCCACGGCTGAATCTATCTCTGGGCCAGACTGGCCCCGCGTCCGTAGCAGAGCCTTACAATTTTCAGCAATCTGCGGCAACACCACGAACTGGTTGCCCGTAGCAAAGGCTGTGACCAGGGTATCCCTGAAGGTCCGCAATACCACCGTATAAGGTATACCGCTCAGGGCCGCCACCAGACCGGGAAATATCCAGAAGGTAACCAACAACGCCAGGCTGACATAGGTCACCAGATAAACCTGCACCCGGCTGACCTCTTCAATGGTCATGGTGCCAGCGGCGGCGGCCGAAATAGCGAAAATACCGTAGGGGGTTAACTGCACGACGGCGGTGTTGATCCTTACAAGAGCATCCGCAAGGCCGTCAAAAAACGGCAATACGCCACTTTTCTCCTCCATGGAGATCAGGGCAACGCCCATTAAAATACTGAATAGCACCACTGCGGGGACAAGGTTGTTGGACAGGGAATAGAAAATGTTCGAGGGCAGGTAGAGATCGATCAGGTTCGTTTGTTGGGGCTGTGGTGACGATCCGCTGCTAAAGAAGGAGGCAGTGTCCAGATTGGGGAAGGCCAGTGCGGCGACGAAGATCATTATTAGCGCGATGGCCCAGATAAACAGCAACACCAGCGAGCCGCGCATGGCCAGACGCCTGGCCTGGGACATTTGCATGCGGCCGAAGCCTGCAATCAGTGATACCACGATGTAGGGCAGCACGGTAATCTGTAACAACTTGACGAAAATGTCGCCAATCAATTTCAAATCGGAAACCAGATCCCCAAAAAATAATCCGGTGACGATACCAGCACCAAGGCCGAAAAATATGCGTGCTGACAGACTCATAAAGAGTATTCTTGTTGCGATTCTATACCTTCAATAATACCACCAACCACCTCGCGACAGAATCCATTGTTAGAACCATACCCGAGTTGTCAGTGGTTACGAATCCCCGCCACGATAGAGGGGATTAAGGCTGGTTAACGCCACCGTTCACCACTATTATAAAGAACTCAGACACCAGGAACGAAGAGTGTCGACTCGGTCAAACTAGACATGCATGGAGTAACCGCACAATGAATATGGCACCCCGGTTAATTTCAACACTTATGGTTGTCGCACTGTTTGTTTTCACAGGCTCGGTGATGGCTTATCCCCTCGATGGTTATGAGGAGACCGGGATTCGGCGGGTAGAGGGCGCCCGCCTGGCCAACGAAGGCCTGGCGAAGGGTGGCTCCCAGCCACCGGGAGCTATGTTAACAACCAAGCAAGTGGGTTTGCGCTTGTTGAACAAGGATGTCGCCCTGCCTCCTGCAGATCCGGCGTTCACCGCCCAGATCACAGCCCTGCTTGGTAGCAATGCTGATCGTTA
>QNFP01000135.1 GCA_003645535.1 Gammaproteobacteria bacterium
AACCATGCCGGTGAAGGTAACCAGTGCGCCGTGTTCGCTGTCCAGGCTGGTGAGCTCCCCGCTAACAACGGCTGGATTAAAGGCTTTGTCGAGAATCTTGACGCGGGTGTTCGCCGGTGGGTGGGTGGTGGGTTTGGGACTGTTCATGTCAACCACCCGTGACTGGTGGAAAAAAGGCTACTTCGTCGCCGCTGACAAGCGCTGCTTCATCGTTACACATGACCTGATTGACAGCGGCGAGAATCTTTTGCTCGGTGAACACTGGTTGCCAATGGTCACCCTTACTGGAGAGTTGAGTTTTCAGATCAGCCACTGTAAATGGGGTATTGCGTGATGTCGTGACCGGGAAATCCAGTTGGGAGCAATTTAGCTGTTCTCTCAGCTGTGCAAAAAATAGCACTTTAATCATGGAGTTGGCCCTTAACGTGATTATTCCTGGTGCTGTAGTAAAGGCAGGAAATAAATGCTTTGATTGCTGTTAAATCAATTGCCCTGATGGCTGCTGTTTTGCCATGGCCCGGTTTTACCGCCTTCTTTGGCAAGCACTCTGATGCCTTCAATGGTCATGCCGGGGTCTACAGCTTTGCACATATCAAATAATGTCAACGCTGCAACTGATACGGCAGTCAGCGTCTCCATCTCCACACCGGTTTTGCCATCGAGTTTGCATATGGCTTCAATGCGCACCCGGTTTTGCTCAGGCTGTAATTCAAAGTCTACCTGTACTTTACTCAACATCAGTGGGTGACACAGTGGGATTAAATCTGCACAGCGTTTCGCGGCCTGTATGCCGGCTATGCGTGCAGTTGCAAAGACATCACCTTTGGCATGACCGCCATCGCGTATCAAAATTAGCGTTTGCGTTTGCATCCTCACATAGCCTTCGGCCGTAGCAATCCGTGTAGTGATCGCCTTGCCGCTAACATCTACCATGCTCGCTTCGCCAGCACTATTAATATGGCTTAGTTCATTGATGGGAGGTTCGCTCATTATGACGCTTCGCGTGAGGCGCACTCGCTGCCGTCGATGGCTTTTAGCTGACCGACAAAATTACAGGGCTTGTGGCTGGCATCCAGTTGTTCGCCGATGATGCCATCCCAGGCGGTGCGGCAGGCGTTAGTGGAGCCTGGCATGCAAAATACAATAGTGCCATTGGACAGGCCTGCCACTGCGCGGGACTGGACAGTGGAAGAGCCAATATCGTTATAGGAAATCTGTCGGAATAATTCACCGTAGCCATCGATAACTGTATCGAACAGCGGGATCACCGCCTGTGGTGTAGAGTCGCGACCAGTAAAGCCGGTGCCACCGGTAATTAATACCACCTGTATATCATCGGAGGCGATCCAGGCTGCAACCACTGCGCGAATGGTATAAAGATCATCTTTTTCAATGCGTTTGTTGGCTAGCTGGTGGCCAGCATCGGTGAGTTTTTCCACCAGTAACTGGCCGGATGTATCGCTTTCTTCATTGCGGCTATCGGAGACCGTTAACACGGCTATGCGCAATGACTGAAATTGTTCTGCATAGTTTTTGACCAAGACTTTAACCTCCAATCATTGCCAGGTGGCGGGTGCCGCCGCTCTGGCCGTCTTCTAAAAAATGGCTCGGTTTTTTGTCGAGTAACTGGCTGCTGAGAAACTCAATCAACTCATCGCGCTGATCGTCAGACTTCAGTAAGGGCCGGACATCAATACCAGTGTCAGAGAACAGACAGAGATGTAATTTGCCGGTGGAATCCATACGCAGTCGGTTGCAGGTGACACAAAAGTCCTTGCTGTAGGGCATGATCAGACCGATGCGTCCCTGATAATCGGGGTGATAAAATTCCTGGGCAGGGCCTGCGTCTACAGATCTAAGGGCCTGGCTCCAGCCGTTATCCAGTAGCCACAGACGTAACTTTTCACCGGCGACATGGTGCTCGTCGAAAAACTTGCCGTTATCTCCGGTTTGCATTAATTCGATAAAGCGCAGGGTGATGGGTTTGTTACGCAGCCAGTCACGAAAAGGTTTGACTTGATTGTCGTTTAAGCCGCGTAGCATGACAGCGTTGACCTTAATTGAAGGTATGCCAAGGCTTATGGCACGATCGAGGCCATCAAGTAATTCATGAAGTCGGGAGTGACCGGTAATGCTTTGAAAAACACCGGGGTCGAGACTATCTATACTCAGATTGAGAGCATCCAGGCCGGCATCGGCCCATTCGTCAATAAGCTCCGGCAGCCGGTAGCCATTGGTGGTAATGGCAACTTTCTCGATGCCAGGCGTGGCTTTAACGGTGCGGATGATAGTGGGAAGATCTTTGCGCACTGACGGCTCGCCGCCGGTGATACGAATTTTACGTGTTCCCGCTGCGGCGAAAGCAGCACAGACACGACGGATTTCGTCCAGCGATAAAAAGGCCTGGTCGGGTTTGCCCTCGTAACCATCGGGGAGGCAGTAGTTGCAACGGAAGTTGCAGACATCGGTAATAGACAGACGCAGGTAATGAAACTCGCGCCCGAAGTTGTCCTGTAACATGCAAACACCTTTCCAAATACGGGAGGACGCCAGGTTTCCCTGATATCCCTTAGAGTTCTCGCTCCGAATAAATTTCGGAACGCACTCTCGGCACAGGATTCATGGCCATTGTGGGCTTTAGAACGCAGGTGCTCGGGGTTTGTAAGCAAACTAATTAGTGCGAGAAGTGTAACACAAGCCGAGCATGTTTCCGCAGATGGACTCAATCGTTAAACATCGGAGCTGTCTATATCAAAACGTGCGCCCGAAGAGGTTATTTTCGTCGATGGGCCGGCCAAGCGAGAACGCCAGATTCCAGTCTCCTGAATCGGTAAAGCCTAATACCAGGTCGAGGGGCCCGATGGGGGTTTTGCCACTTATTAGTAACGACGCAGCCGATATAACACTATCGTCTAGATCGGCTGCGTCTTCATCGCTAAAATCGGTCATTTGCCCTGAAGAAAGCTGGACACCACCATAGAGTGCGTTACCGAAAAGAGATTGCTTACCCAGGATCTTACGTTTATAGGAGGCGCTGCTCAGCCAATACTCCTGGCCACGCAGTTCACCAAACCTGAGCCCTGGCAGGCTGCGCAGGCCGCCCAGTGAGAAAGCCTCGTTGGGAGGTATATCCTTGCCAAAGTTTGTACCACCGCCGACCCTCAGGGTTATGGTATTTGGTCCGATGGACAGGGGCTTGAGTAACATGGCCTCAAAACGGTCATAGTCAATATCGCCGCCAAGCTCTTCACTGGCACCGAAGTACTCCACCGCCCCGTACCAGCCAGATGTTGGCAGTAACGATGAATTCAGACTGTCGTACACGCTACGAAACTGGATACCCGCGTCGTAGTAGTTGAATTCCCTGAGCAAACGGTCGCCGGTATCTCGAGACAGGTCAGTGTAGCCGTAGCGGTAGCCAATACTGGTTACAAGGTGGTTGGTGGGTGTTAATCCTATGTCGATTTGCCCATATAATTTTCGATTGTCATAGATGGCAACGCGATCCCCATCATCAAAGAGATCCTCCTGGCGCTGACCAAAAGAAGCCAACGATTCGATAAACACCTTATGGGCTTCATCCAGGGGTTGATAAAATGACGTGTTAAAAAAAGAATTGCGACCGATCTGTATCGTATTGCGCCATTCCCCACCTAATCGATTAAGCCAGGTGCGGCGATGCTTGGCGCTTAGCAGGTATTCAAAATCGCCAGCTGTATCTGCGTACATCCCCAGGTCGAAGATTATATAGTCCGGCCCCCATTCCTTTTCAACTGCCTTGATTTCGAGCGTTTTATGGGTGCCTTCACCGCTTACCTGGTAGGATACTTGCTCAAATTCACCCAGCGCGTATATCTTATCTGTGTCGCGGGAAATGCGCTCAAGATCCACTGTTGAGCCCGGTGCGCTCTTAATTTGGGCGACCACATATTCCTCACTTACGCGCTCCAGCCCCACTATTCGCACTTCCGCAAGTCTCTCTTCCTGGTTATTTGCACCACGACTGGCAACCATGTGTCGCCAGTCGTGGTATTCAGCTTCACCCAACGACAATCTTTGCAGGGCCTGTGCCTGAGTGTTGGCGGCGGCTACGCCCAGCGGCACAGCAAATGCCAGTCGATTGAATTGTCCAGAACCCATGTCCTCGGTATTTACGGTGATACCAATATCCGTCGGAGTCAGTGATTGCCATTGAGTGCGTTCGTTGTTCTTGATAACAACGTCAATAGTTCGAGCAGTTATCTGCAGGGCTGACACCATGTTTTCTGAGCTCGGTGCTGGAGACTCCAATTTCACTGCGATCACTATGTCTGCACAGGCTGATCTGGCCACGTCCACCGGTAGATTGCGTACGATGCCGCCATCGATCATCAGCCGACCATCGGCTTTTACCGGGCTGAATATCCCGGGAATTGCCATGCTCGCACGCATAGCGAGAGCCAGATCACCGCGCTCGAAGACCACCATGTCACCCGTGTGCAAGTCGGTAGCGATGGCCCGAAACGGTATTGGCAGCTGCTGGAAATCACTGGTAGCACGAGCCGAAGCTACCAGCGAGCGAATCATTTCGTCAATGCCCTGTGAAGAGACAAAGCCCCCTGGGGCAATTATCGAGCCATCTTGAATACCAAATTCAATATTATTGCTATACGTCAGTCCCGCCAGTTTGTCCTGCATAGGCCTGTCCAGTCGTAACTGCGACTTGGTGAAAGTCTCGGCCCAGTCATTTGCAAGCACGATGCGTTCGATTTCAGTGGCAGGCATGCCGGTGGCGTAGGTAGCTCCCACCAATGCCCCCATGCTGGTTCCGGCGATGCAGTCTACCGGTATGCGCATCTGTTCAAGCACTTTCAATACGCCGATATGTGCGGCACCGCGGGCACCACCGCCCGCGAGAACCAGGCCGATACGAGGTCGAGTATTTTCCTGCCCGCTAGCTTCTCCAAAACTTTGGGATGCTAATCCCCAACCCGTTATGGCGATCAGTAAGGCCGCGCTAGTAATCGTGAACCGCTGCCGATGGTTGCGGTGTGAAACTGGTCTACTCATTTTTATCCTCCAGCACAGCAGTACCGGGTGGGCGTTAGAAAATTTTTTGTACGTCTGGCCTATTGTATCAATACCGATTTGTTTCTGTTTTGGGGACTTACTAAGACTTGTTGCGTGTAAAGATAACCGAAGTGTCTTAGTGTAAAAGCAGCCCTTTTTGCAGTTCTTAGTCAGGTTTCACTAAGAAACATCGAAAAGGAGAAGAATCCCAAACACGGAGAGATACGAATGGGGGATTTTGTTAACAGGGACTAGTTGGAGTTACTTGAAACTGTGGCTGACAGGTTCTGCCCGATTTTGAGTATCAAATAATCGGAAAACAGTTAAACACTTTAGCTGACCATACTTTTTAGTGTCGGCATCAATACTCAGGACACAGTTTTTATATCAGACTCGAATAGTACTATTTGATTATCACCGTCCTCTTTGCTTCTGTACATGGTGTAAATCGCCTGACTTATCAGCTCATTGGCCTCGACTGTATTGCCGCCATAAAATACAGTAATACCGATATTAAGTGTGACTGGATTTTCGATATGACTGGATTTCAGATCGACAATTTCAGGAAATAATTTATTGAAAGTTGCCTGTAATCTGCTTGCTACCTGGGTCACCCCCGCATAGTCAGTTTCTGGCAATATGACCAGGAATTCATTCCCGGTATAACGATAAGCTGTATCGTTTTCACGAAGTGTATCTCGGTTAACAAGGGCCAGTAGTTTTAGTACTTCATCGCCGGCCAGGTGGCCCAGCTGATCGTTGACTTCTTTGATGCCATTCAGGCTGTAGCTCATTAATCCAAATGGATGCTTATATCGAGCTGACCGGAATATTTCTTCATTAAGTGATAAATGAAGCTGTCGAGAATTAAACATATTGGTGAGATAGTCGGTGCGTAATAATTCGTTTAGTTTTTCCTCCAGTTTCTGGCGGCTGGTGAGGTCGTGCATAAAAATAACACTGCCAGTAACGGTATTATTTTCATGCACCAGCGCCGCAGTCAAGCAGACAGACAGCACCTGCCCGTCGCTAGCGATAATCCTTGTGTCGTACTCTTCAACCCGGCCGGTTTCGGTATGAGACGCTGTTATAAGCATTGCATTAATCTGTTTTGCTTCGTCAGCTTCTTCATAGATCGTGGTGATATTCATTGCACCAATAATATCAACTGCTTTGAAGCCGAGTAATTTTTCCGCAGCGGCATTAAAAAGGTTAATTACCCCCTCATTATCTACACCAATAATGGCATCAGGGCAGACAGTGCTTAGCTCATCTAATGAAAACTTCACGGGAATCCTCTTTTGATCTGCAGGGTTTGATGTAACTAGCGCTGGCGCCCAATAACTATTGGGCGCTTATTTATCAGGTAATCACTCACTGGGCAATCACTCACTGGGCGATTAGTTAATGGGCAATCATTCACTGGGCAATAAAGCCACCATCAATGGCCAGCTCGGCGCCTGTTACATATTTTGATTCATCGCTAGCCAGATAAAGTACGCCCTGGGCGATATCCTGGGGTTCGCCCAGGTATCCCACCGGCGCCATGCTTTCAAATAGTGGACGTACCTGATCCTGCCCGCCGAGATCGTCCATACCTTTTTCCAGCATGGGGGTAAGTATTGGCCCGGGGTGGATAGAATTGACGCGGACATTATTTTTCTTTTGTGCGCATTCCAGTGCCATGGATTTGGTTATCAGCCGCACCGCACCTTTGCTAGAACTGTAAGCACCTGCGGCGGCAAAGCCGACAATGCCTGCTCCGGATGAAATATTGACGATGGCGCCCCCGCCAGTTTTTTCCATCACCGGAATAACCGCTTTCATACCAAAAAAAACGCCGTCAACGTTGACCGAGTTCTGCTTCTGAAATTCTTTTGTCGATGTTTCCATCAAGGGCTTGGCGATAAACATGGCAGCATTGTTATCGAGAATATCGATACGGCCGTAGGTGTCAACGGCAAGTTTAACAACTGCGGCCCAGTCCGCTTCGCTGGATACATCGTGGCGCATCGACACGGCTTTACCGCCAGCGGCATTAATTTGGTCGGCGGTTTCTTTCGCTCCCGCCTCGTTAATATCGCCGACTACGATGCTCGCGCCTTCCTGTGCCAGTAATATTGATGTGGCCCGACCCATGCCAGCGCTGCCGCCACCGGTGACTATTGCTACTTTTCCTGATACGCGTCCCATATCTTATGCCTCAGTTGATTATTATTAAATTTATCTTAATTCCCTATTTTCTTAAGCTGAAATTTTCTTAACCGGCTATTTTATAGACGAGTCGCTTATGTTCATGACTAAACGGATGCCAGAAACCATAGGCGCGTTGTGTGAACAGCAGTGCTGATACACCCGCTTTGGGTGAAATCCACGAATGGGTGCCGGCCATACCGCCCCAGTGATATTCGCCGATGGCACTATCCGGCTCGCCTTCGGCGGGTGAATTCTTGATCGCGAAACCCAGCCCAAAGACTGTATCGGGCATATCCCAGACCGGCAGTTTAACTTTAATTCCTTCTCGGAGCTGATTGGTGTGCATCAACTTCACCGACTCGGGAGAAATAATGCGCTGTCCCTGCCATTCGCCGCCGTTAATAATCATCTGAATAAACGCGGTGTAATCGCTCATGGTCGATACCAGACCGCCGCCCCCGGAATGAAAGCTTTTGGGTTCCAGCACGCTGCCAATCATAATGTCGGGGCAGGGCTTAAGGCCTGGGGTCATAGGATCGCGCAAATCGATGGGTGAGTAATTGGTGGTCAGGCGATGATGGTTCGCCTCCGGTACATAAAAGTTTGTATCCACCATGCCCAGGGGGTCGAATATCCTCTCTTTTAGAAACTCGATAAAACTTTTACCCGACCAGATCTCTACCAGACGTGCCAGAATATCGATGCTAATGCTGTACTGCCACTCATCGCCGGGCTGATAAAGTAGAGGCAACCTGGCCAGTTTGTCGATCATTTCAGTCAACGTTGACTCCAGCCCCATCATGCGTTGGTCGACAAAAGCCTTGTCCACCGGGTTGGTCATAAACAGGCCGTAGGCAAAACCAGCCGAATGGGTGAACAGGTGACGAATGGTGGGTGGTGTTGCCAATGGCACGGTATCGTCTAGCTCTTCTGCACCCTTTTTTAAAACCTTTAAGTCCTTGAACTGGGGAATATATTTTTCTACCGGATCATCCAGATCAAAGGCACCTTCGTCGTAGAGAATCATTGCTGCGGCAGAGGTAACAATTTTAGTATTGGAATACATGCGAAAAATAGCATCATCGATCATTGGAGTTTTGGCTTCAATGTCCATATAACCCCAGGTCTTGAAGTCGACAACGTCAGTGCCTTTTAATATGACCGCCGACAGGCAACTGATCAGGTTGCCATCGACATACTTTTGCATGGCATCGTTTATTTCGCTGAAGTCATAGCTGGATGGTGTGATTTCTAGTTTGTTAATGACTTTCTCCTCTTTAAATTATGTTGAACCTGTAAGCGTAGTTCTGGTGGGTGAGCACCGAAAATAACCGTTTACGACAC
>QNFP01000136.1 GCA_003645535.1 Gammaproteobacteria bacterium
TGGACGACGGCACCATGGAATTTAGCAATCCGCGCCTGGCTGAATCGATCGCCTCAACACCGACAGCCGATGAGCGGCTGGCCGGTTAATCGGGTTTATATCCCGGGCCACTTAAGAACATGCCTCGCCGACTTAATCTCTCCGTTCTAGGTAGCTATTCCGCCAACCACATTGAGCAAAAACTTGCTCACGAACTTGGCCTGGGCCTCGCTGAAATGGGGCTGAATGTGATTTCCGGTGGGCAAGAGGGAGTCATGCTCAGCCTGTGCAAAGCCATCCACGAGCATCGCAGCAATGGCTACGACAGTGCCTATATTGTCGGCATACTGCCCTTTGGTAGCTTCGATGACGCCAATCAATACCTTGATCTTGCCGTGCCCGTCGGCGCACCACACTTGCAGAATTCCATCGTGCCTCTATCCGCCGACATCGTTGTTACTGTTGGCGGTGCAGCAGGCACCCTTGCCGAGCTGGCGCTGGCCTGGCAGTTTAAAAAGCCCATCGCGCTATTAGGCAGCGAGGGCTGGTCAGGAAAATTAGGCGGGCAAAAACTGGACTCCAGAAGAGAAGAGGAACTGGCGCATTTTCACCGAGTTGAGGATCTACTGTTGTGGATAGCCGCCACTCGGCAGGAAATTGAAATGCAATCTATGGGCTGAAGTGATGGCTACCTGTACACTCGTGATGCCCTTTAAAACATCTCCGTAAAAGCACGGCTATACTTGATAGAGATCAGTCAAGGGAAATACTCATGGCACTACCAGCTCCTCTATTATTTCGCGGTCTTCCAGGCTCTCCATACACACGAAAGATGCTCGCCGTGCTGCGCTATCGACGCATACCCTATCGGTTTCTGGTCGGCAACCAGTGGCTGGACGAGGCATCGACAAATGTCGAGCTGCCTCTGCCCAGGGTCAACCTCTTGCCGACATTCTACCTGCCCAATGCAGAAGGCGAGCTCGAAGCGCTAACCGACTCTACGCCACTTATCAGGCATTTTGACAAAGAGTTTGAGGGTCATGCAGTTATTCCCCCCGACCCCGTGGTCGCTTTCATTGACTACCTTATTGAGGATTACGCAGACGAGTGGTTGACCAAAGCCATGTTTCATTACCGCTGGTCTTATCAAAACGATATCGAGAAGTGCCAGAATATCCTCGTGCGTTGGACCGATATTTCGGAGCCTGAAGAAAAAATTGCACAGCAGGGTAGTGCCTTCGGTGAACGGCAGATAGATCGGCTTTATGTGGTGGGTTCAAACGACACCACTGGCCCGCTTATTGAAGCTAGCTATCAACGGTTTTTGAACATTTTCAAAAAAATATTAGAGCAGCAACCTTACATCATGGGCCATCGCCCAGGCGCGTCAGATTTTGGCGTCTATGGCCAGCTTACCCAACTGGCGCAATTTGACCCCACCCCAATGTCTCTGACCTTGAGCGAAGCCCCTCGTGTTTACGCCTGGGTGGATGTCGTTGATGATCTATCGGGCTACGATGTCGAAGATAAAGACTGGATTTCCCGTGATCAACTAAGCATTCAGCTCGGTGATTTATTGCAGGAGATTGGTCGAACTTATACACCCGTCATGCTGGCCAATGCAGAAGCGCTCATGGGCAGTGAAAAAGAAATTACTGCGAGGGTCGATGATCAACCCTGGATACAGCGAGCCTTCCCTTACCAGGGCAAGTGCGTCCAGTGGATAAGAGAACAGTATGAATGCCTGTCCCCTGTCGACCGCGAGTTTATAGACGAGGTGTTCGCGGGTACTGGGTGTGAAGCGTTGATCAGCCCTCTGCCATCACCTCACTAATTTCGTTTTCGGCTAATTCAGCGATATTGTTGCGTCGAAGTGCTCACCTCGGCAAACACCTCCGCACTACCGTCGCGCTTGAGCAGTAGTACCTGATAAGGCATAAAGCGATCACCCATCTCCATACCCGGACTACCCACCGGCATCCCAGGCACAGCTAAACCTCGCGCGTCGGCAGGCGGCGCCATAAGAAATTCGCGAATATATCGCGCTGGAATATGCCCCTCGAAGACAAAACCTTCTGCCGATACTATCGTGTGACACGACTGGTACTCCGGCGCTATGCCATGCTCCGCTTTCAACTTGTTTAAATCTGCGGGATGGTGAGTGGTGAGCGAAAAGCCCTGCTGCTCGCCATGCTCTACCCACTTGCCGCAGCAACCACAGGTAGGGCTTTTATAGATATCCATAGCGATATTCGCCCCTGCTTGAGCCACATTGTTGGTGACCCCAGCGGGTGACTCGCTACCACCCTGCTGAGCAATGACCGGCTCGCTGGACTGCTCTGAACAAGCCATTACCGACAACAGCGATATCAACACCAGGCTATACATACTTGGTCTAATGCTCATTAGAGCCTCCTGACGACTATAATTACCAATACAAATACAAAATGTGACAGCTGAAAATTTTACCAGACCTAAGGCGGTTAAGGCACCACTGTCGTTATTGTCTACAACACCATCTACAAAAGGCTAAATCCCGGCAAAACGACTGACTACCTTCCAGGTCAGTTTGGCTACGTTGTTTTTTCGCGTACACTGAAGCCATGTACAAAAAGGGAACATTCCATGACGTATAACGCGCAACTGACTAACGAATTGAACATTCTAGCCCGCTACAACCTTAAAACTACCCAGCAAGGCATAAAGATTCACTCCTCGGCCGAACCGGAAGTCATCGCTGCCGCACAGCGTTTATTTGATAAAGGTTTAACATCACAAACTGATGGTGGCTACCTGACTGAGCTGGGAAGAAATGCAGCAGAACATGCGCAGGATTTATTACTCATCTTGCAGAGCAGGCAGTCAGGCGACTCCGATTTTTAAACGAACGCTTCCAGCGAACCCTCAACTTTCGCCTTAAACCAACAACCTGAATCTAATAACCTGAAACCAGCAACTACGTTCAGACTCAGAGAGCTAAAACCCAATGGCCGAACCCTGCATTTGTGGTCATAAAAAGCCTTTCAATAAATGTTGTGGACGCTTCCTCACTGCAGGGCTACTGGCGAAAACCCCGGAACAACTGATGCGCTCACGTTACTCTGCCTATGCTCTGGGCGGTTACGGAGACTATTTGTTGGCCACCTGGTTTGCTGCAACTGCAGGCCCGCTGACGGCAGAGGCGCTTTCAGAAAAAACCGTCGACTGGGTACGACTCGAGGTGCTGTCCAGCGAGCAAACAGATGATAAAGCCACCATTGCTTTTAATGCCTTTTATCGAGAGCCAGATCATTCCGTACTGCAAAGGATGCATGAAATTTCAGTATTTCAACGAACTGCCGGTCGCTGGCTCTATGTGGGCGGTGAAGTCAGCGCACCCATCGTATGATTTTGCTTTGATCAATGGTGCCGCAAGTACCACCATCGCTCAGAACACCACCATCCTTAAGTAGCACTATGCTTAAGTACCACTATGCTTAAGTAGCACTATGCTCAAGTACCACAAAAGGTTTGTTTCACTTCTTCTTCGGGTTTCGGTGACAGCGCGAAGACTTTGTTTTCTTCCCGGTATTCAAACGGCCTGGCAAGCACGTCTACCAGTTGATTAAAAAGTCCGAAATCCTGATGTTGACTGGCTTGTTCGATGGCCTCTGCTATCAAATGGTTACGCGGAATATAACTCGGATTTTTGCTGAGCATTAAGGCATGAGCAATAGCCAGATCAACACCCTGCTCGGCTAACAAAGCCTGCCAGCGTTGCCGCCAGGCTTGAAAAGCATCTGGGAAGCTATAAATTTTGTTTAAATATGGCCTGTCTGATTCCGGAGCAAGGCAATCTGCCAGCGCCCGGTAGGTCAGCGTGTAATCGCTCACTTCTGCCGCCATTATTTGCTGTAGCTCTAACGATAACTGATCAACCTCCGCGTTGGAGCCAGGGAAACCGAGCTTTTCAGCCAACAATTGCTGGTATGTCTGCTTGAATATAAGGCTATAGTTTGCCAGTATTTTCTCAGCCACCTTGATCGCCTCGTCCTCGCACTCGTCTATCAGTGGTAACAGCGCCTGTGCTAGCCAACTCACGTTCCAGAGACCTATCTCAGCCTGATTTGCATAGGCATAGCGACCTTGAGTGTCAATCGAGCTAAACACTTTCTCAGGATTGTAGCCATCCATAAACGCACAGGGGCCGTAATCCACCGTTTCTCCACAAAGCAACATATTGTCGGTATTCATCACACCGTGGATAAAACCCACCGCCATCCATTGTGCGATCAAACTAGCCTGTGCTTCAGCCACGCAGGTTAATAAAGCGGCGTAGGGGCCATCACCGGTTTTTGCTACGATTTGCGCTACTGCCTCCCGGTAATGCCTGTCGATCACATAATCGGCGAGAATTTTGACCGATGTCAAATCGTTGCGCGCAGAAAAATACTGAATCGTACCGATGCGAATATGGCTCTGCGCCACGCGGGTTAATACCGCCCCTGGTTGGGCCATCTCCCGAACTACCGTTTCGCCAGTAGTCACTGCGGCAAGCGCCCGGGTAGTAGGAATACCCAGTGCCGCCATCGCCTCGCTGACGATATATTCTCGCAGCACCGGGCCAAGTGGAGAACGGCCATCGCCCATTCGTGAATAAGGCGTCCGCCCTGCCCCCTTTAGTTGAATGTCATATCGCTTATCGTCTTCACCGATAACCTCGCCGAGCAAAATCGCTCGACCATCACCTAGCTGTGGATTCCAGCCACCAAATTGATGACCGGCGTAAACGGTGGCAATAGGACAAATATCGTCCGGCACCGAATTCCCCGCCAGGATTTGTATTGCTTTCTCGGTTTCCAGAACACCCACCGGCAAATTAAGCTGACTGGCCAAAGTATGATTAAGTCGAATAAGCGTAGGGTCGAGTACTTTTGTCGGCAACTGGTCGGAATAAAACTGCTCGCCCAGTTGTCGGTAAGTATTTTGTAAAGAGATAGAGCCGAAACCAGCCATACTTAACCTATATTGATCGCGGGGGATAAAAACAGAGATTGCAGGAAGTCATGTAATAACAGGCATCTTAGCCTATTTTTTTACCCAAAATGCCTTCAATAAGAGTCTCTCGCAAATTATCAGCGAATTATTTAATGACAACCGTAAGCAGGTCTTATTAGATTTTCTGGTTACGCCCTATTGTTGTTGCGGCTCCTGGTCTTTGCCGGTAGATTGTTGCTTAAAGGTGAAAAAACAAAAAAAGGATACCTGCAAAAATGAATACGACAAAGAAGCTTGTATGGTGTTTATTATTAAGTATTTTTTCCAACTATTCGACAGGGCTGGTTTTAGACGATAATCAAAATAGTACTCTAAACGGTAAGCCTATTTACAACCCAAATTACAACCCAAATTACAACCCGAATGACACCTCGAATAACACTTCAGTTAAACATAACGAAGTAAAGGCAATTAATTTTGCCGATTCTATTTTTGAATGTGGCGTCTATTATCAATATACCGCCGGTGGATTGAAAAATAATCCAGATGTTCCCAGCGAAACAATTCGCAGGGTATCTCAGAATGCAGAATCTCTCTTACAGACCGCAGACCAGATATATAAATCAGCCGGAATTTCTACACAGGAAAAATACGAAGAGATGATGCTGAGAAGCAAACATGTAATCCAGCAACGGCAAGACAGCGGGACTGGCATATCGGATCTTATTTTTGAGTTTGGTGAAAAATGTCGCCTTCTGCTGGTAAATTATCCCTCAAAGCTTAAGGAGATATCAGATTTTTTAGAACTCAACTGAGAGCAATTAAAATAGAATATGCGGAGTTATAGGGCAGCCTTGCCTATAACTATCGAGTCAGGTCAGGTTCAGGCTGTGCGCTTAAGTACGGACTCGAAAACCTGCAGCACCTTTGGTGCGAGCACTTCTACAGAATGATGTGCTTTTACATAGTTAATGCCATTTTCTCCCATTGTTATTCTCAAAGATTCGTTATTCTTTAATTTTTCGATGGCCGCAACCCATTCCTGGGCGTTTGTCGCAAGCAGTCCATTTTTGCCGTTATCTGCAAAATCAACCAGAACCCCTACCGGTGGCGCGATTAAGGGCAAACCGCTAGCCATATATTGTAGCGGTTTAAGCGTTGCCTTCGCTCGCGTCCATCTGTCGTTAGTGGTAGGTACCAGCCCCACATGACAACGCGTAAATTGCTCTCGCTCTTGCTCTGGTGACCACTGAATGTTTACTACTTTTAATGATTCCAGGGTCAATTTGGAGTGACCAACAACAATCAGTTCAATATTGTCGATTGCTTTCCCTATTGCTTCGAGCATTGGGACACAATATTCCAGATATTTAAATGTAGAATGACCACCGATCCACAGTAGCCTGAATGTTTCATTTTCTAATCTTGGATTGGTTTTAAGCGAGTATTGATTTGGTTCAGCACAAAGTGGGATGTGGTAAACATTACCTTTTTTAGGGTTGGCAAGCTTTACAAGTCCGGGAGACGCGGCAATGACCGCAGAAGATGACCGCACTGTTAATTGATAGCGCAACCACTTTTTCGGGGCAAGGTTTGCAAAGTTACTAGAACTGAATCCAACCGGGTCATCGTGATCGAATACCCGCTTCGCGCGCAAACGCTTTAATTTTTGTAGTTCCCGCCAGCTAAATATGTGTCGATGAATCCAGATTAAATCTGCATGGGGTAGCTTGCCAAGCTGCTCCACTCTTTTCTTACGAGAGCTCTCAAGCTGGATTATTTCCACCTCATATCCGTTGGCGCTTAAAAAAGGCAGCATTAACAGTACGCGTAAACGTAATGTCAAATTGCGTTCCAGGTTTGAGCTAGTGAGAGCGATAACGTTAACAGGCTTTTTGCTGGGCATGAAATTACCGGATAAGAAATCCCCGTAGCAGGACCGCTATCATCTGATTGGGCCGCTGAATGGCATCACTACTGAACGAGTGACGGCGTAGAGTTAGATTATCATCCGCAACGTGTCTTCGGCAAACATGGCAAAGTCTGTTTGCTCAGCGTTCCGCCTGGTGACCCGACAATACTCGGCCTGACACTCAAACACCCGGCTTGCCAGCGGAATATCGACAAATTTAGTTTGTAACGAGCTTCACCGGCCAGATCGTCGGGTTCGTTAACATTATCAAAAATAAATATCTGAACCAGCGTAAGAATTGGGGCCATCGGCCCCAATCCAGCTTTACTTTCAACTATCAACTATCAACTATCAGCTATCACTGACCAACGACAGATTCAAACACATACGGCTCCAGTGACTCCTGTCCCTTGATGCGATATTTATGCCAGCGACCGCCACCGTAGTAAACAAGCTGACCCGGCTTGGCAGTACCTTCATTGTCGTAGTAAGAAATACAATCACGCAGAGGCTGTGTGGCACTGTCCGCCTGAGCACAATGCTCGGCGTACTCGACCTGAGACTCTTCGGTAATATCAACAACGTCAGCGCCTTTCTCGGCCATGGTATCGAGCATCCATTGCACATATTCACCATGATCATTGATGGTGTCTGTGAAGTTGAAGCTACCACCACCGCCCTGAGGGCCGGTAATAACAAACATGTTGGGGAAGCCTTTGGTCTGCAAGCCCAGCCAGGTTTTGGTGCCATCCTCATCCCAGGTTTGCTTCAGGGTTCGTCCATCACAGCCCTTGATCATGTCGAATGTCGACGTCGCCATCCACTGGAATCCAGTCGCGTAGATCAGCACATCAAGTGGGTACTCGACGCCATCGTGGACAATGCCCTTCTCAGTGATTTTTTGAACACCGCGGGGTGCTGTGTCAACCAGATGAACATTAGGCTTGTTAAATGTCGGCAGATATTCGTCGTGGAAGGTGGGTCGCTTACAGCCGTAGGCATAATAGGGCTTCAAGGCCGCCGCAGTTTTTGGATCTTCAACGATAGCATCAACCCTGGCCCGAATAACTTCCATGATGCGGAAGTTGGTGTCCAGCTGCTTCTGCTGTCGCTCTTCAGGCGATAAGCGAGTCTTGTGCTTCTTCTTCGGTTTTGCGTCTGAGATTTTACCGGACAGGTAGTCATCGTTACCTGACAGGGCAGTGCGGCCCGATGAGATTTTGGCAAACCTTGCCCGCCGTTTTTTCGCCCAATCGTCCTCATTTGGCCAGGTGTCATATTCTTCTGGCGTAGTCTCGCGCTGGTCACGGACATCGATAGATGAAGGCGTGCGTTGGAATACAAACAACTCTCCTACGGTTTTAGCAATTTCAGGAATAATCTGCACCGCTGTCGCACCCGTACCGATAATACCTACACGCTTGCCGGTGATATCAACGTTATAATCCCACCGCGAGGTATGGAAGGCATCGCCTTTAAAGTCTTCCATGCCCTCAATTTTGGCCAGCTTCGGTGTGGTCAAAATACCATTTGCCACCACCAGGAACTTGGCTTTCATCTTGTCGCCACGATCAGTGTTGACGATCCA
>QNFP01000137.1 GCA_003645535.1 Gammaproteobacteria bacterium
AGACTGGCTTAACGGGTAACAAGCTCATATCGGCCGAGTCAGTAATACCAAGCTTTATCAACAAAACCAGATCGCTTGAGCCGGACCGGAACTGGCCTTCAGAATTGTCCAATGGGTCATAACAATCTGCATTACGGTGCTTTACGAGGTCAACCTGACCCTCAAGTTTCCGTGACCAGTTAATACACATGGTCATGGTTGCCAATGTCCACCAGCAGAATATCGTGCTCCTGAATGACCAGCTCCAACACAATGCGATAACTCATATTGATAGCCACCGACGACAGCCCGATAAGCTGGCCTTGCAAACTATGCAGGCGCAACGAAGGATGGTGCGGGTTCAGCTCCAGCAGCTCCAGGGTTTTTTCATATTGCCCGATTATTTGTGGGTGTTTTTTTAAAAACTTCCTGGCGCGGTGCAGATAACTGTGGGGGTAGATCAGCCGATAGGGCATCGTTTAGTCGTTACTCTTCTAGTCGTTGCGCTTCACGCGCTGCATATGTTCGGCCACCGTTTCGGTGGTGTAACGGCCTGCGGCGTAATCAGCCCTGGTTTCGGCAATAGCCGCCGCCAGTTCCAGCTCACGCAGTTGATTATATTTTTCAATCGCCATCACCACATAGCGTTGCTGACCGCGTACTGAAATCACCAGCTCGTCCTCGTGCTTTAGCCCTTCCTCTACCGCAGAAACGCCACGGGTTTTAAGTGCATTGGCAGTAAGTATGTTCATAACAGTTCATCCTACTATTAAGAGTACTCTTTACAGTATTTTAAATAGTATGATTTGCCCGATGACAAGGGAAGCGTTAATGTCAACCTTAGCGCGGTTTACACAGCAACCGGCTGTTTGTTGCCGAGGTTGCCCATGCACTACGGAATCACAGATTGCGGATTATTATGGTGGGGAAGATTGTACGCAAACTGCGGACTCGAGGGTCTGATTGAGAGGCGGGGATACATCGATTCTAGACCTAACCATCAAGTTTTTCCCTTGACATGTCATACCTTTCCCAGCTAACGGGGAATAATCAAATACAGTAATTCTTGCTATGACTCAACAACAGCGACCCCACAGGAGGTTGACCTGTTTCCGTTAGATTAAATGCCAGTCAGATCGGTACTTTTTCTGCGCTTAATATCTGCCATAGATTTTCCATTTTTTTCGACACTTAAGTTTTCCTTAAACTGATAGAACGCCGCTGCCAAAACCTTTTGAGCCGGTGTTTCACCACGTATATTAAAACCAATTATTCCTGTGAACTCGGTCAAACCGGCAATGCGGCTCCAGCCATTGGCTAGCCTATAGGTGAGTTTAGATCTTGTCTGCGTATCTCCCACAATGTAAGTAAAAAAAGTGTGGCGGGTATTATTGGAGTCTTTTTGTTTCCATGTTTTATGTACAAAGTTCACACACTCTTTAGCTAGACAATCGAGATAAAGGGACGTGCTGGCATGCCTCCATATGGTTTTGTTCCTGGGGTCAAGGCTCGCTTCATTTAGGCGGCCTCGCCCTGCTTCTGGTATCACCAATATTGCGTCCATCTGTCTTTTATAGGGAATAGAGAGCGAGCGACTGCCGGGGCCGGCGTCATCTATCCAGTGACTCTCTGGATATTGTTGGGCCAGAAAATTTAATGCGCCGATGGCGTTAGCGTTGGCAACAGTACCATTACCAAGGCCCTGAACAGAGCCAACTATCACTAGTACGAATAGGGCGGCCGTCACCGGTGCAAAGCGGGCAGCTCCCAACATATTTATGCCTGCCGAACTTACTGACGCCTTTTTTTCAGGTTCTGATTCGTGGGTCATTTTGTTGGTGAAATAGAATAATAAGCCCAGTGATACGACTAGCGCTAACCATTGCATATCCATGTGCCCCCCATACTCATCTGCGATCCCCGTAACCAGTCAATCCCGATAATTAACCAAACTCGCATGGCGTTCGTAATCACGCCTAACAGCGCGCCCGCAGCCGCAAGTGCGAGGACCTTGTGGAGAGAACGGAACACCAACACACCAAAGCTATAACCCAGAAACCCTCCTAAAGTGACGAACGTTAAGCCGGAGCAGGCGTCAATGACGACATAGCGATGCCCACCAATGTAAGCCACAAATCCCTCGATGGAATGGGGTATATTAAACAAGAGTGCAAACCACTCGATCCACTTAACGGTGAGTCCACGTAGAGCTGGCTGGAGAATATCGCCACTCGGAATCATAAGAAATAACATCGCCATGATCGGTAGGAGTCTAAAGTAGGTAACCCGACCGAGGGCGGAAAGTGCTATGCCCTGTATCGCTAGCACCATCGCCACATGCTGCCCAAGTTGGATGTCAACGATGTAAGAGGCACTCCACATAATGCAGCTAATCAAAACTACGGGAAGTCCCATGTAATCTGGCCGTGGAGTTAACGCCAATACGCGGTCGCGGTGGTACCAGACAAGCACATAAACAAACATAGGCAGCACCAGCCAGGCATACTGGTAAGGTTCTGAATTGGCCCATAGTGCTGCCAGATTAGCGGCCGTCGGCCAAAACGCAATCAGCACCAAACCCAGGCAAAGTGTCAGTCGCCACAAAGCACTCCGCCACTCGGCGCTAAGAGCTATTGTTGATAAAACCGATCCTGTGGCGCCTGGGCCTGCCTCGGCAATCCGATCTGGATAAACAATGCCCTTACGGTACTCGAAAGGTTGTAGCAGGGCAGACGCCAAAGTAGTGTCCCGTCGCTGGTGGAAATATTCCAAACCGAAATGGGGTATCTTGGCATGGGTGGGATCGACATAAGTGCCAAATAAGCGATCCCAGATCATCAATACTGTCCCGTAGTTACTATTGGTTTCCGCAGGATAATCAGAGTGGTGGACGGCATGAACGGCTGGGGTGACGACCAGGAATCGCAGCGACTTGTCTAAGCCTTCACTGAGGACGATGTTGGCATGGGAGAACAATACAAACAGTGTCGCTATAGCTAGATAAATGGCAAACGCTTGAGCGGAAAACCCTAATGCGAAAACTAAAAACAGAGCGGTAAATGAGGCAATTAAGGCCTCGAATGGGTGATGCCGTTCTGAAGTAGTGATGTCGACATAGGTATCACTATGATGAACCAGGTGCACTCGCCATAGTAGCGGAACTTCGTGGAATACGCGGTGTTCCCAATAGCGCCAGAAGTCGAAAATAAGAAATACCAATAGCGTCTCAACCGCTATAGGTAACTGCAACTCGTGCACCCATCCTGACTCAATTTCACCTGCGACCGTCATAGGGCTGTAGGGAAATAGTACTGTGACTACGACACCACCGAGTAACATTAACCCAATATTTGTAAGCCATCGGTGCTCAACAGGGGCTTTTGTCCGCCGCCACCTGCTAAACCGCTCTACCAGAAGCAGACCCGTCGCCAAGAGGAGAATCGCGGTAGTAGTGAAATAATCAAAACTCACGAAATCAATTCCGAGATACCGACAATTCTAATGCGTCGCCAGATGCCCGAAAGGTCATTTACTTCTTATTGCGTTTTACCAGCTGTACTCCAATGACCAAGCTTAAGGCGGCGACAGCTGCTACACCACCGATACCCAAAGGTAGAGCGCCACCAAACGCTGTTCCCACAACAGCGCCTAGCTCGGTACCAACGCTAATTCCTAAGGGCTCGCCAACGGGAGTGCCTCCTATAACTGGTAACGCTATCATTAAAGATACTGTCGTAATTAGCCAATTTTTCAGGTCCATCACGGATTCTCCAAGTTTTATTTGCTATCGCTACTTGCTTAGTTAGTAGCAAATATACATGAAGCAATTATCAGACCGCATTAGTAATTACGATCAAAAACAGTAGGTTAGCATTCACTAAAGTATGAGATTTCGCCCAAGTGTAAAAATAATTGACATACTTTGCCTAGAGAAATTAAATATTTGTCTTGCCACAGTTATCATCAGATTTAGGTCGAGCAATCGTTAAGTGATTTGTAGCTGTGTCGCAGCTTGGAGAATATTTAGTAATCTGTGTAGTTATTGCTTAAATGACCACTCTTAGATGCATTAATGGCCTTACCAAAAATGGAAACGACTGCTCGCTAGACCACCCCTCAGGTTTATTTTTGTATCGCCACTTAACGTCCAGGTAATAATAAGTGCGAGCAAGATTTATTTTGGGCGACTACGCGAAGCGAGGTTGAAACCTTTAGAGCCTATAAACCTCTTAGTCGACTAGTTCGATAAACCAATCGCCAGGACAGCCGATTTGGGCTCCATCGCGAGGTGAAACCTCGAGGGCCATGGAAGATCCGAGCCACTCCTGCCGCTTCTCGTCTTTAAAGTCATAAGACCATGAGAGTGCCATCTGGGATATATGCTCTAACGACGATACAACTACCGGCTTTGCTCGGTAGGTCGGATTTACCCGTACCGCGCACGGGAGCGTAGCATCATCCGACAAATCGCTTTAAGTTAAACGCCATTCGGCTAAGCGCCATTCTGTTCTGACTCGAATTTATAGCATAGAATGCTGCCCTGAAAAGTCCTTTTAAAATGCACATGAAAAAATACTCAAAGCCAGTAGACAAGGGGATCAACCTGGCCAGGTTGATGGGCACACTGTCTCTGCTGCTTGGCGCGGTGGTGCTGCTGGGCTGGTACCTGCACGAACCGGCGCTTATCCAGGTCAATCCGGCTTTCGTCCCCATGCAGTACAACACTGCGCTTGGCTTCGCGGTGGGTGGGCTGGCCCTGCTGGGGCTCACCGGCTTCTGGCCGTGGCTTGCCGGAATAACCAGTGTCATCGTTCTGCTGACCGGCGTACTCACGCTGATCGAGTATATCTTCGCTGTTGACCTGCACATAGATCAGTTGTTCATGGAACACTATATAGATCTGAAAACCTCGAACCCGGGTCGCATGGCGCCCAATACCGCGCTTTGCTTCAGTCTGACCGGTCTGACGGTGCTACTCACCACACTATGCCACGAGCGCCCTCGTGTCACGGCGTGGACCGCCACCCTTGGGGCGCTCATCATCAGTCTCGGCGTTACCGCGCTGGCTGGTTACATGATCGGTGTGGAGGGCGCCTATGGCTGGGGGCACATGACCCGGATGGCGATCCATACGACTGCAGGTTTCATTGTCCTGGGGGGCGGTTTCGTTGCGCTGGCCTGGTCACGGAACCGGCGCATGTCTCCTGCTGAATCCTTACCGCACTGGGCGCCACAGATTATTGGTATTACCGGACTGACCATCACGTTTGCCCTGTGGCAGGCGATGTCCGCCCAGGAGCAGCGCATGGTCAGCGAAATGGGCCCCAGCGCGGCAAACTTTTCCGACGAGGGGCTGCTGATATTCGGTATCCTGTTGACGTTCAGCCTGATTTTAAGGACAAGGGCAGCAAACAAAGCCGGCGATGGTGAACGCCGGAGCAATCGTGATTTCGCACAATACACCGCCATTATTCTGGGTGCGCTGCTGGCAGCATCGCTTTACAGCCTGTTGCAGACCAATTTCGAATTATCAGTAAAACAGCGCTTCGAGGCGGCCGCCCTTAACCACGTCGAGGCTATTGAGCATGGGATCGATACCTACCTCGAGACGCTGTATCACATCCGCTCAACTTTCGATGCATCCTCATTTGTCGATCGGGATGAGTTTCGCACCCTGGTCAACCGCAGCCTGGCGCGCAACCCGGGCATCATGGCCCTGGAATGGGTACCCAGGGTAACTGCACAGCAGCGCGATGTCATGGAAGCCGCGGCACGTGAAGAGGTGTCAGCGGATTTTGTCTTTGGTGATAGTCCTGCCGAAGGGAGCATGACAGCTGCACCACAGCGTGATGTTTATTTTCCGATTTACTATGTCGAACCACAGCAACCGTTTTCGTCAGTGCTGGGTTTTGATCTGGCAGCCAGACCGGCCCATTTAGCTGCGTTAATGGAGGCCGCGCGCAGTAACGCCCCAACCGTTTCGGCACGCCTGCAATTGTTTCAGTCAGAAGAAGGGGCGTACTCAATCTTCATCGCGCTACCTGTATACGAGAATGGTGCACCGCCGGAAAATGCAGCGGAGCGCGAGGCTGCCTTGCGTGGATTTGCGGTGATGGTTACCGAAATCGGGCCTATGATCGAGTCGATACTTAACAAGCAGCCCAGCCCCGCAGGACTGACACTGACGTTTGCGGATAACGAGCTGCCTGATACAGAAGTCTTCATGTATCGCCATGTATCGCGGGCGATGGACCTGGGCCCAGATAATACGGAAAAAGACTATCTGGACGACGGATTGACCTCCACGACAAAACTGGCGTTTGCCGATCATAACTGGCAGGTAACCGCACACGCGGCCAACCGTACAATCTATCCCGGCTGGAGGGCGAGCAGTCTCTGGTTGCCACTGGGGGTATGACTGTTTTTTCTCGCCGTGGCCTGGTTCGTGCGCCGTCTCAGACAGGCAGAAGATGTACAGCGGATGGCCAAAGAGGCAGCCGATGCGGCTAACCATGCCAAGAGTGCGTTTCTTGCCAACATGAGTCACGAGTTGCGCACGCCGATGAATGCCATCCTCGGTTACAGCGAGATGTTGATGGAAGAAGCCGAGGATCTGGAGCAGGAAGACTTCATCCCGGACCTGAAAAAGATCAACCAGGCAGGCACGCATCTGCTAGCGCTTATTAACGATGTCCTCGATCTGTCGAAGATTGAATCCGGCAAGATGGAAGCCTTCGCCGAGTCCATCGATCTGGATAGTCTGATCGACGAAATCAGCACCACTGCCCAGCCGTTGATGGAGAAAAACAATAACCGCTTTTCCATCGAACGCAGCGAGCACCTCGGCAGTGCCCACCAGGACCGGACCAAGTTGAGCCAGACGCTGTTCAACCTGCTATCCAACTCAGCCAAGTTTACCCATGAGGGCACAGTTACCCTGCATGTTAATCGTATCCGACGCTCGGGTGAGAAATGGCTTAGCTTTGCCGTCAGCGATACCGGTATCGGTATTGCGCCAGAAAAACTTGAGCATGTCTTCGAAGAATTCACCCAGGCAGATGATTCAACCACACGCGATTACGGCGGCACCGGGCTGGGGCTGACAATCTCGCAGCGTTTCTGTCAACTGCTGGGCGGCAACTTAAGCGTTGACAGCGAGTTGGGCGAAGGCTCGACCTTCACTATCCGCATCCCCGTTATTCTCCCCGGGACGAAACCGCAAACCCCGCCTGCCGAAACAACACCGGCTATCATCGAGGCTGAGCTCGAGACCCTTCGCGAAGCCGGATCCGGCAGTACAGTACTGGTGATTGATGATGACACAGAGGCCTGTGAGATCATCAAACGTTATTTAATTAAAGACGGTTTCAATGTGACCACGGCGAACAGCGGCGAACAGGGTCTGCGCCTTGCCCATGAGTTAAAGCCCGCTGCCATTACCCTCGATGTGATGATGCCGGACATGGACGGCTGGTCGGTGCTGCGCGCGCTGAAAGCCGATCCGGTGCTGTGCAAGATACCCGTTATCATGCTCACCATGGTCGATGACCAGACACGGGGTTACTCACTTGGCGCAGTCGATTACCTGACCAAGCCGATTGACCGGGAGCAGCTGCACAAAGCCCTGAGTCGTTATTACAGCGCCGGTGATAACAGTGCGGTGCTGCTGATCGAGGACGACACGGAAACCCGCGAGGTAATGGCGCGCACCCTGGAGAAGTCGGGGTGGGCGGTGTCTGAGGCCGGTAATGGTCAGGAAGCCCTGGATGCCATGGAGACGATGCAACCCCGGCTAATCCTGCTGGATCTGATGATGCCGGTGATGGATGGTTTCGGTTTTCTGGAGGCCATGCGCGCGCGGCCGGAATGGCGACATATACCGGTTATTGTCGTTACCGCCAAGGATCTGACCGGCGAAGATCGTACTCGCTTGAATGGCATGGTCGAGGAGGTGCTTGAAAAGAATGCCTACTCCCGTGAAGACTTACTGGAACACGTACGCGAGGCCATCGCCGCGTGTAATATCAGCCGCTAGAAATACTGGAAACACTGGGAACAACGATGAGTAAAATACTGCTGGTTGAAGACAATGAAATGAACCGCGACATGCTGTCGCGGAGACTGGAGCGCAAGGGCTTCGAGGTGGTCATTGCCGTCGATGGCCAGGCCGGTGTCGAGATGGCATCTTCCGCCAGCCCAGATCTCATTCTGATGGATCTCAGCCTGCCGGTGATGGATGGCTGGGAAGCTACACGCCAGATCAAGGCGGATCCTGCCACGCAGGGTGTCCCGGTGATTGCGCTGACTGCACACGCCATGTCCGGCGATGAAATCAAGGCGCGTGAGGCCGGTTGCGATGACTACGACACCAAACCAGTCAATTTCAAGCGACTGCTTGAAAAGATCGCAAGCTTTCTGGGCTAACACCAATTTCAACAGGAGATCTGGATCTGGA
>QNFP01000138.1 GCA_003645535.1 Gammaproteobacteria bacterium
CGTGTTCAGGTCAAGTGGCGTACCCCTGTCATCGCACACCGGTCGCTGCCCACTGACCTTGGCATTCCAGATAGTCAGTTGCCGGTCGAATGAACGGTAACCGCTGGCCAAACGCAAATCTACACCAGAATCTGCCGCTCGAGCAACCAGGGCGAGGTAGGGCTCGACGACATCGCTGTGTACAAAATGTCCCGGGAAAATCTCTGCCAAATGCGCATCACTCTGTCCGATCATTTGCCGGGCTTTCATCACATCTATGCTATTCATTTCATAAAGTTGTGTCATCGTCGCGAGGCGACAGGATAAGCCATGCCTCTGTAACTCGGAAGTGTAACTCGGAAGTACAGCTCGGAAGTACAGCTCGGAAGTGTAACTCGCCAGTGTTGCTAGCAAGAGTACCCAGCGAGCAAACTCAACCCACCTCACCATTGCCTGAACCATTACCTGGACCATTGCCTGGCTGTGCGCTAATTGCGTCGGTGGTAACAAAATAAAACAGACAATCGCTCAAAGCAATATCAGCTCGCGTGGTTGCCATAAACAGCCGCAGGGATTGCTTTACAAACAGGCAACCGTCGCGCTGTTCAAAATAATTATCACGAACTTCGTTGCCATACAAATCTTTAACGGTGATTTTCTCAAAAGCACTACGCTCAAGCCAGGCCAGGATTTGATGGCGATGAAAGTCACCAAAATTATAATTTTCTATATTGGCAGGAATGGTAATATCCGCGTCGTCAATGGGCCCCTCACCATATTGCAGCGCTGTTCCATCCTCTAGCTCAAACCGCAATGGCTCATCGAACACCTCAAATATTGTTGTACTCGAAGCATCACTCAACACATCGCTACGGGTCAGGTAACGGACCACCCCCTCGTAGGCAATCTCATGGGAGCTATGCTCGTTGGCGCCACCACATTCAACAGTAAGGGCGGCAAATTTCGGCGTGGCAATCTCCATTAACGCACCCAGACGCAGTTCCGTAACAATCATGCGGTGGGTAAATAATTGCGCTAATGATCGGTGTAAAGCGTTATCAAATGGCGCAACTGAAAATTCAGGACCTGAACCCGATGTATTATGGATATCGATTAGGCATTCCGGTTGCAGTGCGGTCAGGTAATCAAGCATATGTTGAGCGATAACCCCTTCACTATCATTAAATGGTGGCCGGAAGCAGCGATTAAGATCCCGGTGACCGGACAAAAACCGCTGCGAAAACAACGGCTCTGTTCTCGCCGCGATAACCGAGCCAAGGAAAACATGTATATCCACAGCTGGCTGAATCCCCGCCAGAATACACCGATGTATGGCCATCAAACCGGACGGCTCATTGCCATGCAGTAAGGTTGCCATAACCCTGCTGCGCGAACGATCCCTACCCGGCAACACCAGCCAGCAAGGCCCCGGAAGTCTGTGCAGGAACTCGATCGGCGTTGCGCCGATATCCTCTGGCTGAGGAGCCATCCAGACATAATGATTGCCCTTAAGAGTCACTAGAACGAACCTCTAGAACAATCCACTAGATTTGTTCACTCCATTCACTTACTGGGACTCCGCTAGCACATTCTCTCTGGTAGGCAGACAAAACCTCTACCAGCGCCTCATTACGAGATAACCCATGCTTTTCGTAAGCTATGAGCATGTTGCGTTGCCAACGTGCGCCGGATTGTTTAGCCTCCATTCGCCCCCTGATCACATCCAGCTGACGGTGGATCTCGGTCTCTGCCAAACCCAGCTCCTGAAGCCCCAGTTCAGCAAAAGGCAGTAGTTGTAGGGTAATATCCAGCACTGATTTTTCTTCTGGCCCGCCATGGTTTCCCCGCGGCCATAAAATTGTCGCATCCAGGCCATATCGGGCTGCACGGTAAAAATTTTGCTCTGCGTATCTGAACGGCATAGCCGGCAACAGCTCTTCGAGTGAACCCCGCAAACCATAGGCCAGACCAATAGCCAAAGCGGCATTGGCTGTCATATCCTGCACAGTAGGACCAGCGGGTAACGAACGCATTTCAATGCGCAGATGACCACCATCGGCGGGGTCATAGATGGCACGATTCCATGGCCAGATTGCGCCCTGATGCAAGCGCAGTTCCTGCAGTTCGGGAATACCACCACTACGCCATACGGCTTCACAATCCTCTTCGCCCAGTACCGGTAGCAGAGGTGGGTACAATGCAACAGATTGTCTGAATAACTCGATAGCACTTTTTCTTAGCCAACCAAAACCAAAGGGGACACGTGTCGGTATCCGCCATTTTTCATCATCCTGCCGGTAATCTACAGATTGTTTAAAGACCGCTATTCGCGTCTCATCCCAAAGCAGATGCCCGAGCAAGGTCGGTGAATTACTGGCCAAACTGAGCACCAGTGGCGTGACCAGTTGTACGGCGTTAAACACATCGACAAACTCATCAGGATTGACCCGCCAATGAACTTGAAATGATGTATTAGCACCCTCTACAGAAACATCATTACTGCTAAATGCCAGGGGTTCCGGACCATCAATACGGATATTAAAAGCGCCACCACGCAAATGCAGCAAACGTTTAGAAAGCGCTTGATAACGCGGGCGGTCAGTAATCGCGGTGGGATCAAAATCGCTGTTCGTCAGCGTCGGCAAAATACCAATGGGTACTGGGCGCGCAGCAAATTTAGCGGCTTTCTTCGTCAGCTCCGCCAGAGCACCCGACATCTCATTAGCCATTACTACGAACGGCTCTCCCACAGCGTTTACTGGGCTAAGGTTATATTCCAGGTTGTACTGATTCAACTCATGGGTCAGACGACCATCATTATTTGTAGCCAGCAACTGCTCTGCCACCCACGCCGGTTTCCCCTGCTCATCCACCAGGTACACTTCCAGTTCCGCACCAAAACTGCTTTGCCCGCAACCAAAACCTGGGGTGTTTAACATCTCGTCCAGTACACGCAAGCTAGTTCTGGTACGCCTGGAAAATTCCTCATACTCCTGTGCGGAAAAGTTATCACGATCGATTGACAGGCCCATGACAAATGATTTATTTCCTGATTAATTTATTAACACGGTTAAAGACACCGTAAAAAATCGTAATTAGCGATTCTAGCGCAAGCCTTCGCACTGAAACCACAGTGTATAAGCCACACGTGTGAATTTCGAGTGCCGTGCTGCACAACACCGAAACCGCAGCGCGCAACAAGTTATTCACCTTGCCCGCAAAGCTGCGGCAAAAGATTATGCACAACGAGAGTGACAAAGCGTATCGACGAACCACGATTACTTGATCGTTCGCAATTGGTACCAACTATTGTTTTTCCCCGAAAGGAGCAGGCTTGCTAGAATCCTTTAGCTAATTAGAGAATCTACTGCATGTTCCAACTATGGGAATTGCTGGCCGGTCTGGGCATTTTTATTTACGCCATGCGAGTGGTTGAGCGAGGCTTGCGCGGCATTAGTACCCGCACACTGCGCAATATTATTCGCAATCAGACCAGCTCTCCCTCGCGTGGTGTCGTCATTGGCACTCTTACCACCGCCTTTCTGCAGAGCAGTTCTTTGGTTAGTTTGTTGGTAGTGGCCTTTGTGGATGCCAATATACTTCCTTTACACAACGCCTTAGGAGTCATTTTCGGTGCCAACCTGGGCACTACGATAACCGGCTGGTTGGTAACAACCATCGGTTTTAAGATCGATTTAGAAAACTACACACTAGCCATCATTGCTCTGGGCTCGCTGGGCTTTGTGGCCAGCAACCGTGGCTCCCGTTATCACCACCGCTTTGCCATCGTCCTGGGGATCGGACTTTTACTGATGGGCCTGGCGTGGATGAAATCAAGTATGGCATTTCTTAGCGACCAGCTTGATCCAGGCCTTTTCAGAGACTACCCCCTGATAATTTATTTCATCGCCGGTATTATTTTTACGGCGCTGGTGCAATCAAGTTCCGCAACCATGGTGATTGTCCTCAGTGCAGTTTTTGCTGAGCTTATTCCGCTAACCACTGCAGCGGCCATTGCCGTGGGGTCTGATCTCGGCACCACCAGCACCGTCCTGTTAGGATCAATACGCACTTCCAGTAGCGCCAAACGCGTGGCACTGGCGCACTTCACCTTCAATCTGATCACCGACTGCACAGCTTTTGTATTCCTCATGCCTTTGCTAGCATTGATTACCAATGTTTTTGGCATTCACGACCCCATGTACGCGCTCGTGTGCTTCCACTCTACGTTTAATTTGTTCGGCATCATCATATTCCTGCCCGCCACCAATATTTTTTCCAACTGGCTGGAAAGACGTTTCCAGGACGATGCGGCACCGCCCAGTCGTCTGTCAATAACTCCACCAAACGTACCCGAAGCAGCGCTCCGCGCAATCCAGGCCGAGGCAACAGATTTATGCATTAAAACTGTACTGCTCAATATCAGAGCCTTAAAAGTAAACACTCCGACCCTAATTAGCGGCAATCGCACGAACTCTATTAACGAGCGGCTATTATCTCGCACTCTGTCTTATGAAGAGCAGTACCAGGACATCAAAATTGCGGAACAGGAAATCCTTCAGTACAGTCATCGACTACCGAGCACTTCACTGACTACGACAGAACAAACAATATTGTCCACCATGCTAATGGCGGTACGCAATGCCGCCTATAGCGCCAAAAGTCTGAAGGATGTTCGCGATAATCTGCTTGACCTGCGCCATCAGCGCGACTCTGCTGAACTACTGAGCAGAATTCGCAACTATGCTGCCCGCAGCTACCAGCCTCTCATCACCATGTTTGAGCAACCACATCCAGAAATGGCCGATGAACAGATCAATCAAATAAAGGCCGATATCGCCGATGCCCACGACCAATTACACCAGCATATGACTGATTACTCTCACAGCGAGCATTGCGAACTATCCCTGCCCACCCTCTTTAATATTAACCGGGAACTGTTTGTGTCCAGCCAAAGCCTGGCCGACGCCATTGCTCTGCTGGCTAGCTGCCATACCGTGCCCGAGGTATAGAAAGCCGAGCGTGAAAATATCCTCGCCGCAAACAAAATTGAATCCTGCCCCATCTCATTAAATTGCATCGCTTGAAATTTTTTCTTTCAAAAGCACTTTAAAAAATCACGACACCCAGTGCGATCACCACCAGCCAGCAAACAACGGCATTAAAAAATAACTGCTCAACGGTTCGAACCACCTGAGCAGGAGCAGCAGTCTGTTGTTCAACGGAACCATCAAGCGCCCCATTTACCAAAGCCAGAAGCGTTCGCTGACTACTTTGCACACTCCATAAAAGTTCCCACCAACGCTGCACGCAGCTATCAAAATGACCTACAAATGCCAGAGTGAGGCCTACAATTCTTAACGGCAACCATTCCATGAACCATAGCCAACGTTGACTGACTTCTGCTGTGTCCTTCGAGGCCACTTTATTTTGCGTATACAAAACAGACAGACGATAAAGTAAGGCCAGCGGTGCGCCAGCTACTACAAACCAGAAAAGTACCGCAAAATAGCGCTCAAAATAACTATAGGCAAGGCGTGCTTTTAACTCTTCCGTAAATGTAGCTACATCTACCGCCTGGCCTTCACTGACATCAACAGTGAGTACTGCAAGGTCATGGAATGCTGCCTGCAGGTCATCCCTGTTCAGATCGTTGACCAGTTCATCCACTTGCTCTCGAGAATCACCCCTCCCAAACGCGTAAAGAAGTACGCACAGGTTAATCAGAAAGTAGGGCAAACCGAATAAAGCATCTTCAAAGAACGCCAGCAGCCAGTAAACCCCTAGCACAGGCAAAACCAGAACTAGCGTAGTTCCGATAACAGGACTATCTGTTAAAGAAATCGTGCCGGCGATTTTAATTTGCCAGCTTTCGAACCACCGGTCTTTTTGCAGGATGGCAAAAAACTGCGGCCTGTAAAGTAATATCAAGCCACAGACGATAGCCAGAAATTCCATACTTCCTCCTTCCCACGATTACTGGCGAGACTACATACTTGTTAAATAACGCTGCCAGTCAAACATTTCACCCGGGTCGGTTTTTCTTCCCGGCGCGATATCGCAATGGCCAACAATCCTGTCCTTTGTCAAACGCGGATAAGCGGTCATTAATGATCGCGTGACCTGTGCCAACGCTCGGTACTGATCATCAGTATAGGGCGAGTCATCGGTGCCCTCCAGTTCGATACCAATGGAATAGTCGTTACAGTTGTCGCAATTGGCAAAACTCGACTCGCCGGCATGCCAGGCCCGCTCCATAAAGGGTACGAACTGGGTAATTCGGCCCCCACGATCAATAAACAGGTGCGCCGAAACTTCTATACCGGCAATCTCGGAAAAATAAGGATGTTCGCTCGGGTCCAGCTTATTGCAGAAAAACTCATCCACATAAGAGCCACCAAAACTACCCGGCGGTAAACTAATACTGTGGATAACCAGCAATGAGATTTCAGTACGCACAGGCCGTTTATCGAAATTAGGCGAAGGCAGCCACCGAACCGCCTCCAGCCAGCCATCTTCTGTTATCTGTCTAGTGGACACCAATGAAACTCCCTTTTTATTGTGTCAATTGTGGGCTGGTAGATTAACCGTAAAGACGTCTTGAATCACCCGCCAGGCATCCCCACCTATGCCCTTTTTTATATTGTGAGCTCGGTGGTTTTTTCCGCAGGTCTCGCACTCTACCAGTTTATGATGGTTTTTAGAGCGGTTTATGTGTCTATTAACTTAAACAGCCGTATTCTTAGTCCTCGATTTTTGTGTAGCATCACGAATTACGTCTGCCAGAGCTTCATCGAAAAGATGGGAATTGTCGAGCACAATCAGTTTACCCTCTTTCATTTTTACTGCCAGACGGTAACGACTTGCCACCGCAGCTTTGCGACCATTGCGATCACCAAATACATATTTCCCGGATGGCTCCACAATACCAAGCAACCGACAACGCTGTGCTGGTGCATCATCATCGTCACCGAGCTCGACCCAAACACCCTTTTTCAACGACTCGATTTGAGTGAGCAAATTATCGTCTACTGAACCGACCAGCTCTTTGTCGGGAATAACACTCTCTCCGGGTATTTCAACATCAACGCTTTCGACCCTTACTCGTAGCGAATAATCACCCGTCAGCTGAGCCTCCGACTTATCCAGAATAATTGGGTGAACATTTTCATACTTGTTTTTTTCTTCCAGAAAGTATCGGCGAATATTTGCGAACATACGCCCTACTTCGTAGGGATCGTAGGAAATATCGCTGAGTGATTCACCGATAACATCCAGTAAATGTCCGAGAAATTCAGCTTCGACCTCCTCCATAGACTCAAGCCCTAATAACTGGTCAAGTAAATGAACAACCTGGGTCCACGGTTCAGACCCGATACCGTATTTTAAGCTGGCTCTGAACATTACTCGGCTCCACGCCTTTTCAACAAACTCGACTAAACAGTAGCCATATTCCACTCCCAGCAAGCGAGAGCCAAGTGTTTCTTCTACATCGGCGCGCGCACTATTGATTTTCTCGGCGGCTACCTCCTCTTCCATGACACGTTTTTCCATCACACTGGTTCGCTGACGGTCGGTTTCTACAAATTTAATAAAATCTGACAATAAATCGTTCAGCTGCGCTATATCAGTCTCTTGCTGCTCCAGCCTGGCAATAACTTCGTTAAGTTTTTTACCAAGAGGGTCTTTGTGCAGATTCTCTACTGCCTGCAAACTATTGGCAACCGACGCCACTTCGTTGAGCAGACGCCTGATGGGATGCTGATCGAGATCAAAAAATGACTGATCGGCCAGGGCGAGTTGTGCTGTCGGTAATTCTATACGCGAAAACAAGGAGGCAAGCTTGTCAGGCACCCACTTCCGCTCATTGGCCTGGTTAAACAGCTGATCCACCAGGGTAATAACGGTCTGGTCCAGTTCATCAAGGTCTGAAAACTGTTCGCTTTGCTCAGCTAACAGATGTTCAATTTGATGCATGACACCACCGCCATTCGGAGGGGCATGCTCGGCATCCAGATGATCACCTTGCACATCATTCGCATGTTTTCTATTTTCCAGGATAATTATTAATTCTTCACAACTCAGCTTATTACACTGATTACTAGCAGCGCCCACCCCAACGGAGTCAGCAGCAATATTTGTTCCAGTCTTGTTTACCAGCAAAGGTTGCAGGCGCGATAGCAGGGGACTAGCGCTCTTACGGCGCCGGTGTGGCTTACCATTTATTCCTGTTGACCCATTTAGTCCAGTCGAATCGGGCGACTCTGTTAACAGACTCTTTCGAACCATTGCCGGAATGATTTCTTCCTGCTCAGGCACATCACAGTCTTCTCGCCCATGTATAGTATGGCCGCTCTTATCCAGAATTTGAGATGGTGACGCTTTCGTAACAGCACCATTAATAGGCTCGGGTTTTATACCCGGTAGAACACC
>QNFP01000139.1 GCA_003645535.1 Gammaproteobacteria bacterium
GCATAAAGTCCGCGGCTCAACCGGTAGTTGGGGGGCACCTCTGGGAGCCTTCCAACAATCAAACCAAAAGCGGACAACCTATTTGCTACAGAACCGGACATTTCTATTTGTTGCTAACAGCTTTTTGCTAACAGCTTTTTGCGTTTTATCAGGGCTGGATTTTTCAGCTGCCGGAATCCTGGACCTGGGCTATCGGTTGACGACATGGAGAAGAAACGCCATCCTAGCGCCAGGTTAGTTATTTATGGCATTCGTACAACGCCACCTGGTAAAGAGAAGCAATTGGCGCAATCCAAACCGAAGGCCCCGCCTTTAACACCGCTAAAAATTAGCTTGTCGCAATAATCTGCCACTATGGCCCAACGTCTATGAACTACCCCTGGCAAAATGTTTTATATATCGACGCACAGGGTAAAACAATCCCCTATCAGCGTTCTGTCTCCACAGATGACACGGTGGGCCCAGGGTTTATAAATTTAAAACAAAAGCCAGCCAGCATTTCTGCAATACCCGAGGCCCTGGCCGATATTCCGCTCGCCACAGCACTCGCTAAAATCAATGAAATAGACACAGGCATTTTTAGCGTGGGTTGTCATGTCCAGCATATCGCTGATCAACAGGGCTATCGTACCAGCGCTTATCTGGAATTTTCTTTTAATGACCAGCACCAGGTTAAGGATGCAGCAGAATATTTCTCCCTTTTTTACCAGTTTCATCAACGCCTCATACAAGCACGGTTTCCTCATTCAATACATTTTGACTGGACCATCATGCCCGCCGTATTTACCGATATTAACAGTCACGGATTCACCTGCTCAGTAAAAATCAACTCAGCGTACTACCCTGATCAAATAAAGTTGCAAGCTGCATGGGCAAGTGCCCTGTCACTACTGACAGAGTTTTTGGTGAGTGTTAAAAAAATAGATGGTGAGAAAATTTATTAAAGTGATATCTACTTTAAACGCGGAACGAATACTCAGGGGAATCGAGCAATAAGTGGCATAACGAAGTCGCCATGATGCTTGTTGATCAAGCCCATCGGAGGCCCCTCCTTTTTTAGAAGCGCAGACCTTGATCCTAATAGAAAAAGATAAATATACTCAATCCAGCCGCGGCAAAAGTCAACGGATAGCCCCAGACAGAGAATTCATCAAGTTTGTTTGCCAGGACTTCCTTGCCGTGATTCTGCAGTCGTCTCAACCAGACATTAACGAGAACAACCAGGCCGGTTATGGCAAAAGTAGACAGCATAAACGTATCCATAAGGGTCAGATAACCCAAACGGGGTAGATCATTAGCAACAGTGAAATTGAATGCAATAAATAGTAGAAGGTTGCCGCTGGCCAGATCAATGCGCTTGGTATAATCCTTGAGAAAAAAGGTAAACCACGACACCAGGATAATAATTGTCGCGGGAATTAACATGCGAACCAGATAGTAATTTAGATGTCTTTCACCCTGAAAAGATAGCACAAAGCGGGACGCAGTATGCCCTAGCTCATCATGAGTGGTCACCCTGGTCTCTGTATGCTCAAGGATCCACTCCTCTTCCCCCAGAGCGTCACCAATACCACTGCCTGGCAGAGCTGTTAATACAAACCTGGATACTCGGGGCAATAAATCCAGTTTAATATAAAAGTCCTGTTCATCCAGAGGAAAATGCCTGAAATCAAAATCCGGTGCCTGAAATTTTGCCGTAAAACGAGCGATATAATCCACATTACCATTAACATCAATAACGACGAGCCGGTTTTGGTAAGTCACTCGCCCCTGTACGTTATAAAACGAGTAAGCGGGCCATATTAGTCCGCGCTCCATCATATAGTTAACAAAAGTCAGATGAGGAAACATTCGCCGAGGTGCCACCGTCTCACCTGGCTTTGCGGCAAGCTCGGGGTCATGCCATTGCATAATCAAGGTGCCGACTATGCCAAAATTTTCTTCTCGCTGATTAATACCGGTAATCTGCTGTATCTTCAGCCTTGCACCCACCTCAATCGGCTCGTCTGCCGTTGCAGAGCTAATTGATAACATCCATAAACTAATCCCGACGATAAGCATCCGGGGAAAAAATAAAAAACAGGCATTAATGTGTGCAGAGAACATTCAAACTACTCGATAATGACAAGCTGTATTACCTGAATCCAGGCAAGCAGATTTTACTGAGCTTGTCGGTGTATCCGGCAAGACGCTAGAAAAAAGACCGTAACAGCTATTTTTGAATGATTGCTGTTACCGCCGGCCCCAGCCCCCGGCGCCAATCCCAGGCAAGTTTATACAGGCTCGCAAATAAACACCGGAATATCACGCCCGGTGCGCTTTTGATAAATATCGTAATCCGGGTAATGCTCACAACATACCGGCCAGACAGTCTGCTTTTCTTCGCTATCGGCTCGCCGTGCACGCAGTTTCATTTTGTTGTTTTTGTATTGCACCTCGATATCCGGATGCGCTACCAGATTGTTAAACCAGACCGGGTTTTTGGGTGCACCCCCCTGAGAGGCGACGATAATCACGCCATCTTTATAGGGTACGTGCATAAGTGGGATAACGCGCTTTTTCCCCGACTTAGCGCCCGTCATAGTAACCAGGCAAACATCGTGACCATTAAGTTTGCCGAGCACGCGCCCGCCCGTCCATCGATACACCTTTTCATTAAGGGACGAAAATACCTTTAAATAAGGCAGGATTTTGGCCATTTCCTCTGATGTTGCCGTCTTCAAGTTAATCATTGAAACCCCCTGTTTTTTGTTTGTGGTGTAACCATTGAGCCAAACCACCGGTTAAGCTATGCGCCGTAAAGCCCGCACTTCGCAACTGTTGCACCGCTTCAAGACTTCGCACACCGGACTGGCAGTAACAAATAATGGTTGTATCATGAGAAAAGTGCAACAGGGCTTCGGGCAGCTCCTCCAGAGTGACATGGTCCCCGCCAATATGAAAAGCTTTTCGCTCGTCTTTGCTGCGCACATCGAGGATAAGGTTTGCCTGACTATCTCTCTCCCTGTCGAACTGTGCTGACGATATCTGCCACAGTATGTCCATGCCTGCAGACACTTCATTGTCGTTTGAGGAATGATCAGCACGGCTTAAATGTTCGCCAGTTCGCGGTGATCCACAGGTCGCACACTGGGGATCGCTCTGCAATTGAATACGACGAAACTCCAGATCAAGAGCTTCTATCAACAACAGGCAATTACTTAACGGTGTGATAAGACCAGCCAGATATTTAATGGCTTCGTTTGCCTGAAAGGCACCGACCAGGCCGGGTAATACGCCGAGAACGCCCCCAGCATTACAGTCGGGCACATCACTGGGCATCTCCGCAAACAAACAACGAAAGCAGGCTCCACCAGGGACAAAAAGCGCGCACTGACCAGAAAATTGATACACGCTGGCAAAAACCCAGGGCTTACCCCATTGCACACATAAGTCGTTGATCAGATAACGGGTTGCGAAATTGTCGGTGCAGTCAATGATCAGGTCATGCGCTTTAACCAGTGCCTCGCCGATGTCGATACTGAATGGCTGGTCGTTGGCCTCTATTTCGATAGCTGAGTTCAAACTACTTAAACGCTGCTGAGCAGTCGTAGCTTTTTAGCGACCCAGGTCTTCCTCCGTATATATAATCTGCCGCTGTAGATTGGTCAGTTCGACGACATCACCATCGACCGCCGTCAGTTGACCGACACCCGCAGCAGCCAGGTAAAGTAAAACAGGGGATCCCAGCCCGCCACAACCGATGACTAATACCCTGGATTGCTGCAGGCGTGTCTGCCCACCCACGCCAATTTGCGGCAGTTGTATGTGGCGGGTATAGCGCAGCCATTCATTAGCGCTGAATAAAGAAGGTGTTTCAGATGATGTCATGGGTTAATCCTGCTTGCTCACCTATTATGACACGCTGCGGAAAGCTATTGAGCAATCCTGTCAAGCAATCCTGTCAAGTAATAACACTGGCGATATAATCGCTACACAGGTCTGTTTACAAGCTGTGCTAAGCTTCTGTCAGCAACCATATAAGCAAATAAAAATGAAAATATCATCACCTGTGAGTATTAAAATACCGGCCGATGGTGATGCGGAGGACGCAAATAATGAAAACATCTGAAATAGGCAAACTGGGGCTGTGGAGCATGATCGATGCCTACAGTTTTAAAGAATGTATAGCGTTAGCTCAAAATGCGGAAAAGCTGGGTTACGGCGCGTTGTGGATACCCGAAGCATTTGGTCGCGACCCCTTTGTTATGTTGTCGATACTGGCTGGTGAAACTGATCAGCTAGGTCTGGCAACGGGTATCGCCAACATCTATGCCCGTGACCCAATTGCTATGGTGGCGGCACGTAATTCGCTCAACGAACTGAGCGGTGGACGATTAATTCTTGGCCTGGGGGTATCGCATATGGAAATGGTTACACCGATGCGTAACCATGTATACGGAAAGCCGGTTACCACCATGCGCAACTATCTCGCCGCGATGGAAACAGCGATGTATTCCGCTCCGCAGCCAGAGCAGGAGGGGCCACTCGTCCTCGCAGCTTTGCGTAAAAACATGCTCGCTCTGGCCGGCGAAAAAACCGATGGCGCGCACCCTTATTTTGTAACTCCTGAACACACCGCTAAAGCTCGGGAAATTATCGGGCCTGACAGCTTTCTGGCCCCCGAACAAAAAGTACTGCGTATCAAAGAAACTGGGGAAGCCCGGGCCGTGGCGCGCAAATTTATGGAGTTGTATCTGGGCATGCAAAACTACCGAAATAACATATTAACGATGGGCTTCACCAACGACGATTTTGAAAACGGCGGTAGCGACCGCCTCGTCGATGCCATTGTCGCCTGGGGAGATGATGCCAGCATACAGAAGCGTCTTGAAGCCCACTGGGAAAATGGCGCAGATCACGTTTGCATGCAGCCTTTGCGCCCCGATGGCCAGGCTGGTTTTGACGCCGAAGCCGTCAAAGTCTTTGCTCCCAACGGTTGACCTGTTTGCTGGCTGGTATGATCCATAAGTCAATCTCTGCTATGGTTCGCGGCTACGTTTAGACTCGCAACTGGATCCCATTTATGAAATTCGCCGTTATTCCCGTCACCCCCTTCCAGCAAAATTGCTCACTGCTCTGGTGCGAAGAGACCATGCTCGGTGCTGTTATAGATCCTGGCGGCGACATGGATCGTATCGAGCAAAGGCTACAACAGGAAAATGTAACCCTCGAAAAAGTACTGGTTACGCATGGGCATATGGATCACGCCGGGGCAGTGGCTGATATGGCAGAAAAGTATAAGGTGCCTATCGAAGGACCGCAGAAGGAAGAGTCTTTCTGGATCGACAAGCTGCCTGAACAAGGCAAAATGTTTGGCCTCAATGGCACTTTCCGCAGCTTCGAACCGGACCGATGGCTGGAAGAAGGCGATACCGTGACCGTCGGCAAGGAAATACTGGAGGTTTATCACTGCCCTGGTCATACGCCCGGGCACATAGCTTTTTTTTGCCGTAATGCTCGACTGGCTATTGTCGGTGATCTTTTGTTTCAGGGTTCCATTGGCCGCACCGACTTTCCAAAAGGTAACTTTGATACATTGATAAAGTCTATTACTGAGAAGTTATGGCCTCTCGGCGATGACGTGGCATTCATCCCCGGTCACGGTCCCATGTCAACTTTTGGGCAGGAGCGGAAAATGAACGCTTTCGTTTCAGACTATGCTTTAGCGTAAGATACATTACAAATAAATTATTAATTATTTTATATTTCAATTAGTTACCGCTTGCACTTAAACTTAATTAATACATAAAAAACATACTATAACAACCATTTACAAATAAAAAGGGAAACACTATGTCAGAAGTACACACCTTTGCTGGCGGCCCCCTCGACCGTGCTGGCCATCGCCGCACCGACGCTGACTGGCTGGCTGCTCAACTGAAAAATCCAGCCACTCGTATAGTCCCGTTGTGGAAACTACAGCCGCTAGTCACACCCCGCCGCGACGGTATTGGCTGGTTATCCCCCGCCGACGTCGATGGCTATTTGATGAGCGGTGTGCCCACCATATTCATCGGCGAGGATGATGAAGGCGTAGCGCATTTCGCCATTGACGTCACATCCTTCGACGATGCTAACCGCAGCGAGCCATTTACCAATGTTGGTAAATTTATGGATCTGCGCGCCATCGCTTTGCAGCTACCCCTGGGTGATCCCTCCACCCTGGGCACGGCAAAAGCCATACTTGACTGGAATGCGCGGCACCAGTTCTGCGCGGTGTGTGGCAATGCTACTGAAATGCGCGAATCAGGTTATATGCGTAAATGTAGTAACGGCGAATGTAATGCCGAGCATTTCCCGCGCACCGATCCCGTGGTAATTATGCTCCCCGTGCGTGGAGATGACTGTCTGATCGGCCGCCAACCCATGTTCCCACAAAATATGTATTCGGCGCTGGCGGGATTTATCGAGCCTGGCGAGAATATCGAAGAAGCGGTGCGTCGGGAAGTCATGGAAGAAGCAGGCATCACCGTCAGCGATGTCCACTACCACTCCACTCAACCCTGGCCCTGGCCCTCTTCATTAATGATCGGCTGTTTTGCCGATGCCGAAACCAGCGAAATAACCGTGGACGGTCTGGAGCTGGAAGAAGCCCGCTGGGTATCGCGAACACTGCTAAAAGATGTCATGAATGGTGCCACCGACACGGGTGTGTTACTGCCTCCACCTATGGCCATTGGCTTTCAACTAATTCGTGCTTTTACAGAGATGAAATAGAGCTTCTCTGGCAAGGAGTGAACTAATCTCGAGTCACTCTGTGAGCCCTTTAGAATTTAGAACCACGGTTTAAAGTTTAAAGTTTAAAGTAAAGATACAAGCCAAATACTTTCGGAGATCAATCATGGAATACCGCGAAACCCTGTACCACGTCGACGGCAAGGTTGCCGTCATTACCTTAAACCGCCCAGAAAAACTTAATGCCTGGACCGGCCGCATGGCCGAGGAAATTCAGGATGCGGCAATGACAGCAGCGGAAGATGACAACGTCCACGTCATTGTGCTTACCGGTGCTGGCCGTGGCTTTTCTGCAGGTGCCGATATGTCGGTGTTGCAAAATATAAATGACGATAACAAACCGGCAGTAAAAGAAGACCGACCAAAACCGACGCCACAGGATGTTCGTATTGATTTTCGGCAGAAGTATTCCTACTTCCCGGCTATACCCAAACCCATTATTGCGGCCATTAACGGCCCCTGTGCCGGCATTAGTTTAGTGCTGACCCTGTATTGCGATCTGCGTATCGCTGCCGCCAGCGCCAAATTTACCGGAGCCTTCGTCAAACGAGGTTTGATTACGGAATACGGTGGCGCCTGGTTATTACCGCGCATTGCAGGCATGGCCAACGCCATGGATGTGTGGCTGACCGGCCGTGTCTTTGACGGTACCGAAGCCAAAGAACTGGGCCTGGTCAATCGAGTATTACCCGATGAAGGCTTTTTAGAAGCGGCTATGGAGGTCGCCCACGACATGGCCAACAATAATTCGCCGCGATCCATGCGTGTTATCAAAAATCAGGTGTGGGATAGCCTGTTCCAGGATCTCAGCGGCGCTTTAAATCTTGCCGAAGTAGAAATGAAAGCCAGCATCAGCAGTGAAGACTTCAAGGAAGGCGTTGCGCATTTTCTGCAAAAACGTGCACCTAATTTTACCGGCAAGTAAATTTAGCCGTAGAAAGCCAGCTGGTTAACAGAACACATCGGGAGTAAACAATGGGGCGTGTAGAAGGCAAGGTGGCATTAATCACCGGTGCAGCATCCGGGCTTGGTAGAGCCACTGCTATAAGACTCGCAGAAGAAGGTGCGAAAGTAATGGTCACTGACTGGGAAGATAAAGGTGGCAACGAAACCGTTGAGATGATTAAAAATGCCGGTGGTGAAGCAAGCTATATGCATCACGACGTGTCAAAAGAAGAAGAGTGGCAGGCCGTACTGGCAAAAGTTCTCGACACTTATGGACAACTGGATGTGCTAGTCAACAATGCGGCAGTTATTATCGCCAAATCTATCAAGGACACCACGCTCAAAGACTGGCAATGGCAAAATAGCATCGCGCTTGACGGTGTTTTCCTTGGCGTAAAGTTTGGTGCCGATGCCATGGAGAAATCCGGTGGTGGATCAATTATCAATATTTCATCTATCGCCGGCATTATTGGTCTCGATAAATCCGCTGCTTATTGTGCTGCAAAAGGCGGTGTTAAATTACTCACCAAAGCGGCCGCTGTAGAATTTGCGCGGATGAAAAATGGCATCCGTATTAACTCCGTGCATCCCGGCGTTATCCGCACACCCGGTGTAGATGCAACCATTCGCAAATACGGCGGGTCGGAAAAAGTCAGAGCCAGTTTTGAAGCTATGTCGC
>QNFP01000140.1 GCA_003645535.1 Gammaproteobacteria bacterium
ACAAAGCCGGTGACCACCGAGCGCGACACAAAACGCATGAGTCCACCAAGCTTTATAAAACCGGCAATAATTTGTAGCACGCCGGTGAGCACGGTAGCGGCCAGCAAATATTCCAGCCCGTGTTCTTTAACCAGAGTGACCATTAACAGGGCCATGGCAGCGGTAGCGGCAGAAATCATACCCGGCCGGCCGCCGGTGAAGGCGATGGTGACAGCAATACAAAACGAAGCGTAAAGCCCGACTTTTGGATCAACCCCAGCAATGATTGAAAAAGCGATGGCCTCGGGGATCAGTGCCAGAGCGACAACCAGACCGGCGAGCAGATCGCCGCGCACATTGGAAAACCAGTCTTTCTTAAAAGTATCAATCATTAAGGAACCTAAAGTTTCCGAGCTTCTAACAGTGGCGACGCAGGCCGGTGAGTTAGCACGATTTATCTATGAGCCTGTCCATAAGACTTATCCATATCGATCTATTCATATCGTTCTATTCATGTGAAGCAATAGAACTCCGACCGTATGGGGGATAAGTCACAGGAAAAAAAGCGCGGTAGTGTAACCAATAATCAGGCGGAATACTCACTTTGTTTATGGTACTAATCGATGAACAAAATCACTGCCTGTTATAGTCCAGCTGTGAGTAACACATTTGTGAATAAAAAATACCTTTGTCTGGTACTTGTCATCATGCTTGTTCAATCAGCCAGGAGCACACCCGCCATGTCCGATCAAACCGACCACCCACTGACTCCCTGCCCCGCTTCGCCCAATTGTGTATCCAGCATGGCGACGGACACTAAACATCGGGTCGAACCGTATATGCTGGCCGAGGCTGCTGAGGACTCTAAGGGGACTGAAAGCTCATGGGCCAAAATAACAACCATCGTCGCCGCCCTGCCCCGCAGCAAAATCGTTGAACAGAAAGCTGGCTATTTACATGTCGAGATCAGCAGTTTGATTTTCAGGTTTGTTGATCACCTGGAACTGGCCGCTGAAGCCGGGACACAACGCGTCGATGTGCGCTCGGCTTCTACGCTGGGTTATTCCGACCTCGGCGTTAATCGTAAGCGGGTCGAAATGTTGCGCGCGCAGTTTAAGGATGCCGGCCTGTTGCAGTGAGTCGTTAAGCGTTTGCTAAATCCGCAAATTCAATAAGTGACCAAAAGATAAGAGGCTTTAACTATGACAGGCCCCAAAGTAATCAAAGAACAGCCATTCACCATCAACATTCCCCAAAGTGAACTGGACGATCTTAAAGTACGCCTGAGCAATACCCGCTGGCCCAGTGACGTGGGCAATCCAGATAACCGCTATGGTGCGCCGCGGGAATATATCGAAGACCTGCTGACATATTGGCGCGATGACTACGACTGGCGCAAGGTCGAGTCGCAAATGAATGCCTATGACAACCAGATTGTCGATATCGATGGTATCCCCATCCACTTTTTACGGGTACGGGGCAAAGGGCCAAAGCCAACGCCGATTATTCTTACCCACGGCTGGCCGTGGACATTTTGGGATCTTCACAAAGTTATCGATGCGCTGGCTGATCCGGCAAGCCATGGCGGCGACCCGGCCCATAGTTTTGACGTTATCGTGCCTTCACTGCCGGGCTATGGCTTTTCGATTCCCCTGGATACCACTGGCGTTGATGTACCCCGTGTTGCCGAGCTATGGGTAAAGCTGATGCGCGATGTGCTCGGCTATGAACGCTTCGGCGCTCAGGGCGGTGACTGGGGCGCGTTTATCACCGCGCAGTTAGGTCATGCCCATGCCGAGCATATGATCGGCGTTTACCTGACCATGCCCGTGGTGCCCGGCATGTTTGGCCGCACTGCTGCCAGTGCCAACCAATTCGCTGACGATGAACAATGGATGGTGGATCGCATGAAAGCCACCCGTCGCCACACCGAGGCACATATCGCCGTACAACGCCGTGACCCCCAGACCTTCGCCTATGCCATGGCCGACTCGCCAGTGGGGCTGGCAGCATGGTTGTGGTGGCGACGGCAGTTGTGGTGTGATGGCAGTGCTATTGAGGTATTTGGCCGGGACGACCTGTGCACACTGGCATCGCTATACTGGTTCAATACATCCTTTGCGTCATCCATCCGCCTCTACGCCGAACAATTCTCAAAGCCACCCACACTCGCCCATAAGCGCATGCCGGTGATTGAAGCACCAACTGGCTACGGGATTTTTCGCAAGGAATTGCTTTTTACACCGCGTTCGGTGGCAGAAACGCACACAAATTTAAAGCGTTGGAGTGTCTTTGATGGCGGCGGCCATTTCGCGCCACCGGAGCGCCCGCAAGATGTAGTCAATGAACTCAGGGCTTTTTTTGCCGAGCTGGAGTAGCGCACAGATTATGCTGGCAACTTTACGAATAAATCGACCCCTTAATTAAGAGCATTCAGACCTTCTCCATCACATCGGCCCATCGCTCCAGGATGTCATCATCGCCGGGATGAATGATCACCGATAATTCGTCATAACCGATCCGCTCCAGCTCCTGAATACGTTCGCGTATTTCATCGACAGGTGCGGTCATGGTGGCTCTACGTATTAATTCTCCGGTAACAAACTCTGCTTCATCTTCCCGAACAAACAGCGCGTGCCCCCTGTGCAACGATAAATATCGGGCATCAGGGGGCTGATACGTCTCATATAGGCGCCTGTATTTTGACACGGCTTCTGTCTCACCTAGCGACCCGGTTCCCAATGAACCATGTCGTTCTGCTTCCATCATATTGTGGAAGACAACCGCTGCTAGCGGGCCGCCCTGACGTATGGCTTTTGGGCAATCGGCGGTCTCGCCATCTAGTAGGGGCAGGCCGGCAGTAACGATGGCTCGATTAAATGCATCTGGCTGGTTCCCGGCTTTTCGCCAGGCAGCCTCCATGTCGTCCATGTCTGACTGTGCAGCTCCGAGACTTGAATGGATATTGACCCAGTCGGTTTTAAGTTCGGCAACCAGACCACGCATTCTTGGCCCCTGCGCTGCAATATAAGTGGGCACCTTATCAGCCAGGTTAATCACCCCGTCATCGGGATGCAGGAAAGCAATTTTTCGCCGCTTATTTTCGAAATCCCACTCAACTATCTGGCCCTGCAGCAGGCCGTTTATCGTTTCTATATACGAGCGAATATCATCGACTTTGACAGGACCATGACCCATGGCGCGCCGCCCGGAAAAACCTGTGCCGATACCCATCATGATGCGCCCGGGCGCGAGACTATTCAGCGTCGCAAAACTGTTTGCGGTCTGGGGCGCGATTCGATTTGAAGGGATAAGCACGCCGGTGGCCAAATTAATTTTGCTGGTTTTCATCGCTGCAACGGCCATCATGGCGACGGGATCGGCTGCGACCATCTGGCTGTCTTCAAACCAGGCGGTTTTATAACCTAATTGTTCTGCTCTAACGGCGACTTCCCAGCCGTCACTGCCCTGGGCGATTGTTACGCTAATATCCATTGCTTATTGCTCCGATTTGTTGGCGCTTGTCAGAACCCATTCTTTAACCACAATCTCAGCCAACACATGCGCTTTGCCCCTCATCTACAAGCAGGTAGATGCGTAGTGGCTCTTTTCTGTGGTCCTATCACCCACAGTGCCAGTCGCTACCACTTCCTCAGCTCTGGCAGTACCTCTTTACTGATCAGGCGCATAAGGAATGTCGCCCCTCAATTTGATAGTAACCCTTTTTGCTAATCCGACTCGTTGGTTTGCACTCTATGCACAGACAACGGGGAGAGGTCTCCACTAGTCACTTCTTCCCTCAGCTTTTCGATCTCCTCCTGAAGTGAAGCGTTAAACCAGCCTTTACGTTCGTCCCACCATTGCAGACCGTTTGGCGTAGCGAGAATTCCACGGATAAGACTTTTGTAAGGTTCCGTTACTTCGGAAGACTGCAAACCTAGTCGCTCATCTTCCAGGGTTTGTTCGAAACCCTGGAACCACATCGCCCAAATAACATCGAAGCGGTAGCGCTCGCCGACCGAGAGATTGTTTAGCTCATCAAAACCAGTGGCTATCAGCTCTGCATGGTCTACCTGAGCTCGCAAAGCTAGCGAATTTTGCATGGATGTCTCGCGCGCACTGGATCGCTTTAGAGCATTTGTGTTTTGTTTTATTTGAACAGCCAGGTAAATGAGCGTAATTAAAACGGCAATGCCACCTAAAAACTCACCTAGTTGTGCGAGTGTTGACAGGTTCATCGTGATCGCTCCATAACTTTACGATTCGTTCAAACACGTCATGTATTCTTCCCTGTCCTGTTATTTTTTAACGTTATTATCGCCAGATCCGCATTGATCATGCTTTATTCATAGCCTGAAAGCCACAGTAGATATCAACCAATATTTTCTAATCACCGGAAACTTTCCAGCAATGCCAGCAACGATGCTTTTTCCAGATACAATAGAGCAGCGATGGTAAAAACAACCATTACCAATAGAGACTTTAATACACCATCGGGGCTGTGCCAACGGTGCTTGAACATAGTCCATTCATTAATTTTATTGGCCTTATTTAACAACGGTTCCAGCACATCGTCCAGGCCCTTGTATAGCTCCCGTCCCTGGGGGTTAGAAATCTGGATAACAAGACCCTTGACCATGACTGAGGTTTTTGACCACACCAGTCTTTCGTAAGTCACTTCCTTGCGCTGGCCATCTTGATCAGTAACCAACAGCTTGTTTGGGTAAACGCGAAGCTGATAGTTCACCAAACGTCGGAGAGGTGCCCATATCGCAATAAAGCCAATATTTAGAAGTAACAAAGGAATGCCAATTTTTGTAAAAACCTCGGGTTGATCTTTAAATAAGTAGAGAAGGGGCGCCTGGCCAGCCATCATTAGTGGCAACCCCACTGTCGAAGCAGCACGTACCAGCTTCCTGACCTCAAAGGTCATGCCTTCCGGGGGAATTTTATGTTGTGGCTTTTGAGCTAATGTACTTTCCGTTGATGCACTATCCGATAGCTCAGACTGATCTTCTCCATCTTCATTCTCTGCTCTTTTCTGCATTTTCAGGGCTATAAAAAAACCAGACATCAGACTCACCACGAAGAGAGCCAGCATTGCCTGACTCATGGCATTTAAAAATTTGGCCTCGTCGCGAACTGTGCTTAGTTGCTCTGATAACACCGCCACATCCAGATCTGGCAGGCGTACTCCCTCCTGGTTAAACTGATATACCGCGATGTTTTGCCAGTCAGAGATCAGTACTCTCTTGCCAAAAACTTCCAAAGCAATGGGATCCGCTCGATCGGGGAGAAGCACCTCGGACTTACGTTGCCAGGCCTGATCAAAAACAATAATTTTGCCGTCGCTCATGCCATTCGACATGATATCTACCCACCAGTCTTCGCCGACTTTCACAAACGCACTGGGCCAGGCCCACCCCTTACCGGCTTTGGTTATATAACTCTCTAGTGTCTCGCCAAAATTGTCCGGGTCGGTGGATAATGCGCTGAGGCTATGATGATTGGTGTCAGCCACCCACAATTTATCTTCATAAATCCGTAATTGATTAGGAAACTTGAAACCTGTTTGACCGCTCTGTAAAACGCCCTGCTTATCGAATGCCAACACTCTGTGGCGACTGGTATCAGCCAGATAAACCCGATCATCTGACCAGTCGATATGAAGCCTGAATGTCCGGCTCAAGGCAGGTAACTGTTGTGTAAAGGCAATACAGGAATGATCAGCCAGGACGCATCGGTAGAGCATATTCTGCCCCTTCCCGGAATTATAATTCTGATTTTCCAGCCGCCGCGCCGTCATCAATTCTTCTTCCAGGGTGGCGCTACGCGTCTCAGCCCTGATCAGTAAATCGCCGTTAGCAAAGAATGCGAAATCACCTACCATCTCGGTGATTTCCAGTGCACCGAGGTCGATCGTACTGATTAACCCCTCTGCTTCGTCTACGTGATACAGGGTCAAACCAAGTAATATCACCACGCCGCCCTGTGGATGAGCCTGTATTAAAGAAGGTCTGGGTAGCTCCAGACTTTGCTGCTCAAACCAGTACTTCAGGCCGAATATCAAAACCACGTATAAAATAACGATGGCCGCAACAATCGGGTTTACTGGTTTATTCACACGAGCGTCTCCCTGTTGATGCAATACCCGCTAGCTGGCAATCCGGCAGGATAAACAAGCGCCATTGTTACTATAGGGCGATCCGAACCTTTGGTCTAAATGGCTAATATAATCCGCCGACTGTTATAGCTGAAGCAGGAACTATTGCTGAAACAGGAGCATTGCTTTTTCCAGGGTTTGCATAACACCCCAAAGCAGCGGTATGCCCACTATCGCCCAGCTAAGAGCGAGCTTGATGACAGGTACCGATGATTTTTCTGAGTTTTCCATTATTCAGGGAACCTTTGCATGGTAGCGGGCATCTACCGGTTTAACGGCAAGGTTACACAGCAGGCCTATCACCAACAGGCCAGCCATGATGTACATGGTTACCGTATAGGCCTCAACTCTGGGCACGCCGCTGTTAATCTGGTATTCACGAATATAGTTGACTAATACCGGGCCGAGGATACCGGCCACAGACCATGCCGTTAACAGGCGTCCATGAATGGCGCCTACATTTTCCGTGCCAAACAGATCGCGAAGATACGCGGGTACGGTAGCAAAGCCACCGCCATACATGCTCATAATGACCAGATAACCAATCACAAACAACGTTATGCTGCCCATCTGTCCGGTGGTTGGCACCAGCGCGTAAAGCACCATACCCAGGAGGAAATAGATGGTATAAGTACGCTTACGGCCAAGATAATCCGAAGCCGACGACCAGATAAAACGGCCTGCCATATTGAACAGGCTCAACAGGCCAACAAAACCCGCTGCCATTTGTACCGTTACCCGACCAGGGAACATTTCCTGACTCATCACCGACGCCTGGCCCAGCACTCCGATACCGGCGGTAACATTCATGCACAACACACCCCAGAGTAAGTAGAACTGTGGTGTTTTGACCGCTTCACTAACTAGAACATTGTGTGTGGTAACAAGGGCATGGTCAGTCTTCGGTGGCGTGTAGCCTCTCGGCAACCAACCTTTAGGGGGAATCTTTACCAGCGCAGAGCCAATTAACATAAAAACCAGATAAATGGTGCCCATAGTCAACAGGGTGTTCGCCACCCCCACGCTGGTTGGCGTCGCATAATAATCCATCAACCCGACCGCTAGTGGAGAGCCGATCATCGCGCCGCCGCCAAAGCCCATGATGGCCAGGCCGGTGGCCATACCCGGTCGATCTGGAAACCAGTCAATCAAGGTATGTACCGGGGAGATATAACCCAGACCCAGGCCGATACCGCCAAGTACGCCGTAGCCGAGATAGACCAGCCAAATGGCATGCAATTGAACACCGAGGGCCGACACATAAAACCCACCAGCAAAACAAAGTGCTGAAGCCAACATGGCTTTGCGCGGCCCGGCCTTCTCCAGCCAGCGACCACCTATCGCAGCAGAAAGGCCGAGGAAAAAAATAGCGGTGCTAAAAATCCAGCCGATCGTGGTCAGCTCCCAGTCAGCGGATACAGACTCGCTAACCCCGACTACCCGGGATAACGGCAGATTAAATACACTAAACGCGTAGACCTGACCGATGGATAAATGAATGCACAAAGCTGCCGGCGGGAAAAGCCAGCGGTTGTAACCCGGTTTCGCTACGGTGTTTTTTTTCTCTAGAAAGGAAAGATTCATACTGATAGAGAACCCTGATTATTGTTGCCGTCTTTTGTTAGCCATTTTTATTACCCAAGTCCACTTTTTTAATTTCTTCTAGCTCATCATATAGATAAGAGGTATCAAATTTACCATCCCCGTTTGAATCCAGCTCTGCACTTCTTAGTTTAATCCTGTCATAAGTTTGGGTTTTCAGTGGCTTACCAGAAACAGGATCTATAAATTTAACCTTGTTAAGTACGCCATTGGAAAAAAATTGCTGGTAATCCTGGTAACCATCACTGGTTGTATCAGATTTTGTCCATTGGATATTCCCATTCAGGAATATCCAATCTGTCTCAAAAACCCCGTCAAAATTATCGTCCGAACTGGCAGATTCAATATGACCTTTCCTGTCGTACTGGATTATATGATCGGCCTTACCGTCGAAATCCCTGTCCACCTCTATTTTCGATAATTTATCGTGTACATATGCCCACTTTTCATCCAGCAAACCGTCGCCGTTAAAATCGATGCCATCATAGGTAGTTGGGGTGTTGTAATAAATTGTTAAACTTACCTAATCACCAGCCTAGCTAAGCCCTGCTTAACTGTATATAATCACAGTATATCTA
>QNFP01000141.1 GCA_003645535.1 Gammaproteobacteria bacterium
AATTTCGCTTCGCTGAATGGGCTATTCACCACCTCACCCATAGAGGCATCGTTGATGTAATGGGCATAGCCACACACATCGGTGGCCACAACAGGCAAGCCAGCGACCATAGCTTCGAGCAACACATTACCTGTGTTTTCTTTGTAAGCGGGATGAAGTAAAACATCTCCAGCCTGTAACAGGCGCGGAATATCCTTTCGGCCACCAAGAAACATAACTTTATCCAGTACCTGATACTGAGATGCCAGTTTTAAAAAAGGCTGCTGGTTATCTTGTCCAATCACCAACAAACGCACATCAAACCGACCCAGTGAGCGTAATACCGCAATACTACGATCCAGACCTTTGGTGCGGAACCCCGAGCCGACTGCCAGCATCACTTTTTCATGATCCCTCATACCCAGCTCATTTCTGGTCTGCACTCTTATGTCACGCCAGTTCTCAGGCGCTTCCCGATCACGGGGAATACCAGGTGGCAAAGTATGAAAGCGCTCAACAGGCGTATGGTAAAAAGTGCGAAACCTTTCCCGCTCTGGCAGAGATAATTCAAGAATCTGGGTCTTAGCATCAGTCTCAAAGACAGCTTTTTCAAAGCCCAGATAACGCCTAGCCCGCGTAGTTGAACGATACAAAAAACCCCTTTCCCGCCACGCCTTGTAGGCAAAACATGAATCCGCAGCATAATACCAATCCAGACCGGGCCACTTGTTGAACCCCACCACCAGGTCGAAGTTTTTGGCAGCCAGGGCTGCTGGCAAATCTCGAGAAAATGCACTCATACGTGCAGCATTACTCCAGCCTCGAGCGGGAATTACCTGGACGTCGATACCGTGAAGAATATCACCGTCCCATGACGTGCAATAAACCGTAATTTGATGCCCTCTCTGCAGCGCTTCGCGGGCAATATCAAGCATATCCCGCTGCAAGCCCCCAAAAGGAAAATACCTGTACAACACAAACGCCAGCTTCAATTCAGTCACCCTGTCATTAGTCTAGCAGTACTGGCAAGGGCTCAGCCAAACGGTCGATAGCAGCGAGAACTAGCTCGGGTAATAGTTCATTCAGGCATTTTAGATGTTGCAAAGGACACTCCCGCTCAAAACAGGGCCCACATTCAACTGGTATCGCCAATGTTTCTACCTGTTTGCCAAGGGGGGGCGTAAAAGCGGGTGAGGTGGACCCGTAAATCGCCACCAGGGGACGACTCAAGGCAGCGGCAATGTGCATTAACCCGGAATCATTGGTAATCACCAGGCTTGCGCATGACAATAAATCTATGGCATCAGCAAGTTCTGTTCGCCCGGCAAGGTTTACCACCTGCGCCTGGCCCTTCCCAGTAGAAACATGCCCATTAGAGATAAGCCCGCTAGCTTTAAGCCGACCACAAATAGCCTCGCCCACTTCTTTATCGTTATCCGAGCCCATTATCCACACTTGCCAGCCGCGCTTGATCATCACTTCGGCAACCGACTGATAATGGCTTTCCGGCCAGCGTTTGGCTGGACCAAACTCAGCGCCCGGGCAAAGCGCCAACACCGGTCGAGATAAATCGAGACCAAATCGAGCCATCAATTCAGGGACCCGTTGAGTTTCGACCTGCAAACAGGGCTGGGGCAAGGTCTGGGGTAAGGATTGACCAGCGGGATAGGCAAGCGCTGCAAAGCGTTGCACCATCAATGGATAACGTTGCTCATCGAGCAAACGGATATCATTGAGCAAACCAAAACGCATTTCGCCTCGCCAGCCGATACGCCGGGGAATACCCGCGAGCATTGGGATCACGGCGGATTTGAAAGAATTAGGTAGTATATAGGCCGCTCGATAGCGACGACTGCGTAGCTTTTGCGCCAGCTGCCAGAATGCAGGCAAACTCAGTTCACCGTGTCCCACGGGCATAACAACAGTCGCGCTGACTTCCTTCATACGCTGAAGCAGAGGCTCGCTCCAGGCCGGCGCGAGCACTTCAACAGGGGACTCAGGAAACTTTTTGGCAAGAATGCTAAACAGGGTTTGCGCCATGACCATATCGCCAACCCATGAAGGGCCGACGATAAGAATGGGCTGTCCGGTCTGGGATTGCCCGGCCATTGTTATGTAAAGTTAATCAGCGACGGATGACAGCCATTCCGGGTGATCATTGTTACGACCCCGCACCGCATCAAAATAAAGGGATTGTAGCAACCCGGTCACCGGACCGCGGGCGCCACTACCAATCACTCGATTATCCATTTCACAAATCGGTAATACCTCAGCAGCAGTCCCAGTAAAAAATGCCTCATCGGCTATATAAACTTCATCGCGGGTAATCCTCTTTTCACGGACTTCATAGCCTTGTTCGTTGGCCAGCTGAATGACAGTACCGCGAGTAATTCCGTCAAGACATGAGGTCAACTCGGGGGTATAAAGGATGTTATCGCGGACAATAAATATATTCTCGCCACTGCCTTCAGCCACATAGCCGTCGACATCGAGCAACAGGGCTTCCTCATAGCCGTTATCCAGTGCTTCACGTAGCGCCATCATCGAATTCATGTAGTTGCCGTTGGCCTTGGCTTTACACATGGTGATATTGACGTGGTGGCGAGTAAAGGACGAGGTATGAATACGTATGCCTTTTTCAAGCGCTTCAGGACTCATGTAGGATGGCCATTCCCACGACGCAACGATCAGATGAGTCTTCAGACTGTCCGCACGCAGGCCCATGGCCTCGGAACCCAAAAAAGCCATCGGCCGGATATAGCCTTCTTCCAGGCCATTTTCACGGACCACTGCACGCTGCGCCTCGTTGACGGCATCAACTTCAAAAGGCAGGCTCATACCAATTATTTTGGCCGAATTAAACAAGCGTTTCGTGTGTTCTTTGAGACGAAATATTGCCGTGCCATGGGTATCTGTTTTATAAGCACGCACTCCTTCAAACACCCCCATACCATAATGTAAGGTATGGGTAAGCACATGCACCTTTGCTTCTCGCCAGGGCACCATCTCGCCGTCAAACCAAATATAACCGTCGCGATCTTCAAAGGACATTCATTCACTCCTTGTTGTAAGTTTGGTGGCATCGCTGTCACCAAAAAATTTTTGCCATATAGTGAGTACGATATGCCGTTGGGCCGCAAACTGCTCCGTCTCCACCACATTCACTTCTTCCTGCAACTGTAGCTGATGCCCCGCGGACCGATAGGCGATATAGGCTTCAGTCAATTGCTGGTTCTCTTGCTCGTTAAGAACCCCGCACTCAGAAAGCAGAGTCATGGTGCGAATATTGTCGCTCCACTGCGTCAAACGGGGGAAACGGTGGGCCTGTGCCAAAACCGTAAATTGAACCATAAATTCAATATCAACGATACCTCCAGGGTCCTGTTTAAGGTGGAACCGACCGGCCTGCTTTGCCTGTTTATCCAGACCCAGGTTTTGCGCCATTTTCTGCCGCATATCACCAACCTCATGTTTCAAGGTTTCGATATCTCTTTCTCGCACCAGTATGCTGTGACGCAGTTGCGCAAACTCACTCGCCAGTCCTTCATCACCGGCAATCGCTCGCGCACGCACCAGTGCCTGATGCTCCCAGGTCCATGCGCTGTCCTGCTGATATTTCTCAAAAGCGCTGATAGAGCTTACTAGAAGCCCAGAGTTACCCGAAGGCCGCAGCCGCATATCCACTTCATAGAGCACACCGGCTGGCGTAGCGGTGTTGAGGATGTGAATTACCCGCTGCCCAAGCCGCGCAAAAAATGTCTCGTTACCAATGCTACGTTCGCCAGTAGTCATCAAATTAGTATCGGCATTATGTAAAAAAACCAGATCAAGATCTGAGCCATGGCCCAGTTCAATACCACCCAATTTGCCATACCCAATAATCAGAAAGCCGGGCGGACGACCATTGGAGTCAGCGGGCGGGCCATGTTTAATCGTCAGGTTCTGCCAGGCCAGGGCCAACACCTCCTCCAGGATGACTTCGGCTAACCAGGTAAGGTAATCACTGACCTTCATTAACGGCAATATACCCATCACCTCGCAGGCAGCCACCCGTAATCCGTGGGCAAGACGAAAATAACGCAGGGTCTCCATTTGCGCTTCAAGATCATCCTCGGGGATACGCAGTAACTGCTGACGCAATTCATCGCCAAGCTGCTGCCGATCAGGCGGCGCATAAAGCGTTCTGACATCCAGCAATTCGTCAAGTAACACCGGATGCCGGCTCAGACTTTGGCTGATCCAGGGGCTGGCAGCACACAGGTTTACGAGTTGCTGGAGCGCTGCCTCATTTTCGATCAACAACACCAGATAGGTACTACGGCGAGCGACTGACTCTATCAGTGGCAAGACCCTGACCAATGCCTGGGTACTGTTGGCCGCGTCGGCACAGGTGTTAATGACTTCCGGCATGAGTTTGTCGAGACGTGATCGAGTATCTGCCTGCATAGCACTCACCGCGCGGCTGTCACGCAGGCGGTACAGACGTTCGGCTGCCAGTTCAGCGTCATCGTAACCCAGGTCTTCCAGCTGGCCCTGTAACTCGGCTTTATCGCTCTCACTCCACGCTCGCGCACCGCCACGTTCGTCTTCATCCTGGGAGGATCCTTCGTGCACATCAGCGACCAGACCATCAAACAACTCTTTGACTATAGTTCGGTGCCGATCCAGCACCTCTATAAACGACGGCCATGTTGTAAAACCCATCATAACGGCCACGCGTAAGCGCTCTTGCTCGTTTTCCTGGCGGTCATCCGGCAGCTGTTGTGTTTGCTGGTCGCGCCAGCCCTGCAACACATGTTCGAGGTTGCGCAGGAAAACATAGGCTTGCCACAATTTTTCACCGCCCTTCTCAGGCAGCAAGTCCTCCACATCGAGTAGCAGTAAAATATTACGCAAACGGCGATTCTGAAAGCGGGAATCGCGGCCACCGCGAATAAGCTGAAATGCCTGGGCGATGAATTCAATTTCTCGAATGCCACCGTGGCCCAACTTAATGTTACCGGCCAGATTTCGGCGCTGAACCTCCAGGTTGATCATTGCCTTCATATCTCGCAGCGATTGAATAGCGCTGAAATCGGTGTAACGCCGATAGGTAAAAGCCCGCAGCATTTCCATCAGCGCCCGTGCCGCTTGCTGTTCTCCGCCTATTACCCGGCTTTTGATCATGGCGTAACGTTCCCAGTCACGGCCCTGTGTCTGGTAATATTCTTCCAGGGCATCAAAACTGAGCACCAGAGCACCACTGTTTCCGTAAGGACGCAGGCGCATATCGACGCGAAAAACCTGGCCTTCAGCTGTCTGGTTGTCCAGTGCCTGAATAAGTTTTTGCCCAAGGCGGATAAAAAACTCCTGATTTGTCAGCTGCTTGTCTGCGCCCTGCGTTTCTCCGGCTTCAGTATAGGCAAATATCAGATCAATATCGGAAGATACATTGAGTTCATCAGCCCCCAGTTTGCCCATCCCCAGCACCAGCATACTTTGCACAAGGCCACTGCTCTCGCCAACCGGAGAGCCCCAGGTATCACTAAGCCAGTTGTGGAGTTTATCCAGGCTCACCTGTATGACTGCATCTGCGAGCCGAGACATATCTCCAGTGGTTTCAACCATATCCGCTACCCGAGGTAGATCCCGCCAGGCTAAATCCCGCCATATGATGCGCAACATTTCGTAACGGCGGAAGTGCCTGAGTTGAAGGTGCAGTATGGTCTCTCGCTGGGAATTCTTACCCGCGTTATTACCTGCGATAGCACCTGAGTTGTCGTTATCTGAGTTGTCGTTATCTGAGTTGTCAGTATCGTCCGTCAACGCTTCTACGCAACGATTATGCAGGGTCGAATCATCGTAGCTGATGAATAAATCACCGCTGTTGACCAATTGTTGAAAAATTCCAGGGTGGCGAATGCAGTTAAGCGCGACAAACTCACTGCCAGCCCATACACGGTATAACTGCCGGGCAAACTCATCGTCGCTTAACTGTTCGTCAAGCCAGACCGACACATCGGCTGGAGCGCTGTCAGCAAAGCGGGCCAGATATTGTTTGGCTTTGTCTCGCATTGCTTCGGGTAGTTCACATGGCGGTTCACAAGGCTGTTCACCAGGGCCATCGCCAGGCATGTTATTGGGAAATTCGGAAGGCATAGGTACTATCTCAACGGGCGGTACGTCTGGCTAATAGAAGGCAGGTTGTTCCGGCTTGCTTCTTTAATGACAACTGTAGTGTTTTTAAATCGTCTCTGGCTGCTAACGACCAACATCTGCGGCCACGCGCATTACCTCTTCGATTGAGGTAACCCCCGCACCCACTTTCTGAGCCCCACTGAGGCGCAAGGTACGCATACCATCTTTCATCGCTTGTCTGCGTAACCTGGAAACATCGCAGGCTTCGATAAGCAGCGGCTGTAACGTTTCCGATAACGGCATTATTTCATATATGCCCTGCCTGCCCAGGTAACCAGTGTTGCGACACTCCAGACAACCCACCGGACGATACATATACTCTGGCGGCGACGCTGACCAGGGATGCACTAACTGTTTCCATGCTTCGATGTCCATCGGTACTCGCTGCCGACAGTGGGGACATAAGCTTCGCACCAGACGCTGCGCCATCACACCATTAAGTGTTACTTTCACCATATGCGCAGGTACACCAAGGTCTAACAAACGGGCAATAGCCGAGGGAGCGTCATTGGTATGCAAGGTGGAAAGCACCATGTGTCCGGTCAGTGCTGCCTGGATCGCCATTTCGGCAGTTTGCAGGTCACGAATCTCACCGACCATGATAATGTCTGGATCCTGACGCATCAGGGTGCGGATCCCGGCTGCAAAATCTAGCCCTATTTGTGCCTGCACCTGAGTTTGATTAAAGCTTTCTTCCACCATTTCAATGGGGTCTTCGATAGTACTAACATTAACCTGGTCGGTGGCCAGCTGCTTCAGTGTCGAATATAGAGTCGTGGTTTTGCCAGAGCCCGTCGGCCCGGTAACCAGCACAATCCCGTATGGCCGATGGGTCATTTCCTGCCAACGCTGGTAATCACTGCCACTCAAACCCAATTCGCTAAAGCTGCGCAAGAGTACTTCTGGGTCGAAGATACGCATCACCATCTTCTCTCCAAATGCCGTGGGCAGAGTCGATAAGCGCAGCTCCACTTCATGATTATCCTGGGTTTTGGTTTTTACGCGACCATCCTGAGGCCGTCGTTTTTCGGCTACATCCATACGCCCAAGAATTTTCATACGGCTGGTCATCGCCGTCATCACTGGCGCTGGCAAATCGTAAACCTGATGCAACACACCGTCGATCCGGAAACGAATCCGGCCTTTATCCCGGCGCGGTTCAATATGAATATCACTCGCCCTCTGATCAAAAGCATATTGCAATAACCAGTCAACTATATTGACAATATGTTGATCCTGAGCATCGGGATCTTTAAGCGCCCCCAATTCCAGCAACTGCTCAAAATTACGCCGCGAACCAGGGTCGGCATCGGCCAATTTGCCAGCACCAAAGACCGAGCGCGACAGGGTATAAAATTCGACAGAATACTTTTCAATATCGGCTGGATTGGCCACCACGCGATGTACCGTTTTGCCGGAAATTTGCTCTATATCGGCGACCCATAAAATTGCGAAAGGCTGAGTAACGGCGACCACCACCTCATCTGCCGTGACATCGATGCACAAAATGCCGTGTCGCCGCGCAAACTCGGGGGACATCACCGCCGTAACAGACGCTACATTAATTTTAAGGGGATCAATATGAACCAGCGGCAAATCCACCCAGTCGGCGAACCATTGGCTGAGAGTATCAAGATCAAGCACCTTGCCTGAATCCAGCTTATTATCAGGCTGTTGGCCGGCAATATAGATCAGTGGGTGCTGAAGAACTTCTTCGCGCGTGCGTGCGTGACTGCCTATTTCATTAGCATCCTGCCGGCTTATCAAACCGTCTCTCACCAGTTGCGCAAGTAAAGCTGGCAAATCCAGAAGTTGCTTTGGTGAATGAACCAGTGCCATTAAGTAAACTCCAGGTGTTTTAAGACGCTCTGACCAGGTCGATTGAAGCGTCCTTAATCATCGAGATCAGGGGGTATCGCACTTAACTCGGGCTATACATTCTCAATCATGCGCCGCCATATTTTTCCCGGCACTGGTCAGGCTCCAGTATTGTCGATTACGCTCTCTCTCGCGGGTTCCGGGAACCGCCGAAATGATGCGGCCGGCGTTGATCAGTCTGACCTGGGAATTGTAGCCTTTATCGGCCACCAGCAACACTTCACAGCAATTACCGCTCAGCAATCACCGGCCAAAGGAATTGATTTTTTGTCCCATCACCCTAC
>QNFP01000142.1 GCA_003645535.1 Gammaproteobacteria bacterium
CTAATCGGCACACTCAACGCATTTCTGCGCATCGGGAAGCACCTCTAGCCGTGCAGCAGATATCGCCTTGCCGCAACTATCGCAGACCCCGTAATCGCCGGCCTCAAGCCGTTGCAGAGCGCGATTTACTGCGGTCAACTCATCCACCGCTGCGTTCCCCAGGGCATCGATCACTTCGTCATTTTCGTGATCAACCACCGCTTCGGCAGAATCAGCCTCCACCGGCCGGTCAACGTGGCGAACGTCGTCACTAATTTTGCCAATGCGCTCTTCGAGCTCCAGTTTGCGCTGCTCAAGCCGCTGTTTTACTTCAATATTATTCGTCATTATCATTCCTTGAATACTTGAGTTTTTATTCTATTGGCAGTGAATGGTCGCGTAACTAACCAGGGTCAATTACGTTGGCGGATTGTAGATAATTACACCCGCTCAAGCACCTGCTGAACATTGCTGACAAGCTCCGCCCATGGCAATGCGCCCTGTGCCACCAACTGCCCGTCAAGGACTACCGCCGGCACCCCGCGCAGACCAAATGAGCGGACCCGCGCCATATCTTGTTGTACAAGCGTTTGGGTCGCCGGGTCGGCCATGGTAACCATCAGCGCATTGCTATCCAACCCTACCCGAGTCGCGCATTCAGATAAAACCTCGGCATCAACAATATTGCGACACTCGGTCAAATGCAGTTTCTGAATCTCGTCGAAATAATCCCAGTAGGCAGCATCGCCGCCCTGCTGCCGTGCCGCCTCACAACCCAGCAATGGCGGCATCGACCAGGGGTAATCAAAAGTTTGCTCGGCCATCAGCTCCGGATTCATCCGCTGCTCGTCGTCATTTTCATTGGCCGCTCGCCAATGGTCGAGAATCTCCAGTCGGCCTTTGGCTTTGTCACCGAAAATCTGCTCGATGGCAGTGGGATCCGGGGCCAGCGCAAAACCTCTATGAATCACCTCTAGCTGCGGAAACTCCACTACCAAACGCCGCACCCTTGGCGACATGGCATAACACCATGCGCACAGGGGGTCGTGAAAAAATTCAAGCAGCATCTATTCTCCGAATTATTTGGCAGTCGGTCAGCCCAACTTAATTTAGTATGACAAACCCACAAACTCAGCCACTACGAAATTTTTAACAACTCCAGTCCAGACAGCTGGTGAAATTAAATAGCGTTATTGATTACTACAAAGACTTCATCGTCAGCTCTGCTTCATCTCTGCCAACAAAATTTTCATTCTCGTTTTGCAAGGCCAATGTTAGCTGCTTTTTAGCCAAACTAAGCTGATTATTGCTGTAATAAGCCATCCCCAGATGGTAATGATATACAGCTCTATTACCTCCAGACTGTACGGCCTCAACCAGCAAGTTCAAGGCCTGGGATGCATTCCCCGATTTGTAAAGCACCCAGCCAAGTGTATCGAGAAATACCGGGTTGCGATCTTTCTCCAGTAGCGGCTCGCTCAGGGTGCGGGCACGGGCCAGATTTTCTGCACTCGGGCGATAATCAACCAGTGTGGCCGCCAGGTTATTGGCTGCAATAGCGTGGCCAGGATCAAGCACAAGAATTCGATCATAAGCTCCCACTGCGGCATCAAAAGAGCCCATGCGGGCATGTAAAGCCGCCAGAGATAACAATAATCCCGTATCTTCTGGATTGCTGGCAATACCTTTATCATAGACAGCCAGAGCCTCCTGCCACTCTCCTTGAGAGGCATGAAGTGAGGCTAGATACCGATAAGCAGAGCTACGATCAGGCGCTATTTCAATGGCTTTTTTATAGGACTCATTCGCCTCGGTCAGCGCACCTTTTTGCTGCTGCAAGTTACCCAGCAACTCCACCGAGTGGGCGTGATCTGGATATTGTTCGACATGCCCAAGCACGTATTGATAGGCCAGATCAAGATCGTCGCTCTGTTGACGCGCTCTTACCAGAAATTGTAGAGCTTCAATCGCGGCAGGTGTTTCCACCAGGGACTGCTCCAAAGCGATAACCGCCGCGGGATAGTCCTCCTGGTCAAAATAGATGCGCCCCTTTAAGTAGTAGCCCAGGCCTGCGGTCTTTTCTTCCTTGATTAACCTGTCGGCCTGGGCAAGCGCCTCAGCCCAACGGTCCTGCTTGCCGTAAGTGGCCACCAGTTGTCGAATCACCTCGGCATTGTCCGGCTGCCGCCGCGCCAGGGTCACCAACAACTGTTCCGCGGTTTCATATTTGCCATCAGCAAGCGCCAGCCGCGCCGCCTGGTGGGCTGCGTCGTCGTCCATAGGGTTAATCAGTAACACCTGTCGATAGTTATCGAGCGCAAGGTTACGAGCACCGTCCAATTTATGAGCCTGGGCCAGCAGCTTCAGCGCATCGGTTGATTCAGGGGCGTTGCGCAGAACAGTGCGCAAATCGGCGATGGCAGACTTGGTGTCTTTATCACTCAAGTGCATGCGCCCGCGAATCAGCAGCGCCTCCTTGTTTTCCGGCTCTATCGAAAACACTTCTGCCAGCAAGCGCTCAGTATGGGGCCGGTCATTTTTGAGCAGGGCCAGTTCAGCCAGGCGATTGCGAGCCAGCAACCCATCGGCTCCTTCACCATCCAGAACAATAATGGCTTCGTAAACCTCCTGAGCCTCATCAGGTCTTTTCAGCACTGTGTATAAATGACCTAACCCAAAGCGCAATTCGTATAAGCGGGGCTGTCTGGTGATAAATTCCTTAAGCGTTGTTGCTGCCAACTGCGGATTGCGATTATTAGCGAGGAACTGAGCCAGCCACAATTTAAGTTCAATATTGTCCGGTTGCGTAGTGACGATATTTCGCAACACCGCTTCGGCCTCGTCGAGACGATCACTTTGCTCCAGATAACGCACAAAACGGTATTGATAGAAAATGTTATCCGGGAACTGCTCGATCAGTTGACGATAAGCGTTTATGACTTCGTCTGAACGCTGCTCCCTCTCGAGTAGCCCAATTTGAATCAGCTTTAAAGAAGCATCACCGGTCTGCCGCTCGATACCATCGCCGATCACCGCCAGGGCACGATCTGGATCCTGCTCGGCATAGATCATGGACAACACAGAAATAGCTGCAACATGGCCAGGTTGCTTGTTCAGCACATATTCTGCGGTTTCTATCCCATTGTCGTAATCACCATTGCGGAAATAGACCGCCGCGCGCAATGCCAATGCGTCGAGTTGTTCCGGATTCTGGGCCAGCACCGCGTCCAGTTGCTCCAATGTCTTGTCGTACATGCCATTGGCAAACAGCATTTGTGCAAGTTTGATACGCCCAGCAACATGGTCGGGGTCGAGATCGATAACCAAAGTCAGGTTGGCATACATTTGCTGCCAGTTTTTGTCTTGCTCATGGAGTAGAGCTAGTAGATAGCGCCCATCAACATGATTGCTATTAATTTGTAAAACATTTTTTACTTCGATGCGCGCCTTATCGTAGTCCTGCTGTTCAAACAGTTGCTGGGCTCTGGAAAAATACTTCGCCTGCCGCTCTTCACCCCCGGAACAGGCGCCCAGGAGCAATGTCATCACTAGTAAAGCAGATGCGGATAGTTTATTAGTTGTAATAGACATACTCTTTCCAGTAATTGTATTTTTCAAAATAATCAACGCGATAACGGAGTTAAAACCTGTTCCTATGCCGATATTTTTACAGGCATAAAACGCAATATCTATACAGGTTAATAATAAATACCCAGGCTCAATAGTTTTTCAGAGACTCTTAAACTATCCTGGCTAGCAAGAGCATGCTTACAATAGTAGCCGTATTCAACAATCGGTAATCGTGCATCTTTTTACTCAACAAATATTCACAACAATACAAAATCACCGCAAACCGTAACGTCAACCTTCCCAGGTCAATATCAGTAAATCCCCCCATGGGCAACGCCGGTACAACTAACACAAACATCAGCACTAGCAAATCTTGCGTATCGAGCCGAAATACCTCACGACGAGTCATACGAATAGCCAGCAGCAAAATCAGCAGGGCCAACGCTAGATAAACGTCGATAGCTGTATTAAACACTGGGCGATACGCCTTATCGATCAATAGTGCATAGAGCAGTACCGCGCCCACACTGTATACCAACACCCGCGTCACTGCCGGGGGGGGTAATCGCGTAACGCCTTGAAGCACCCACAGAATGCCACCGGCAGCGGCTAGCCCTGGCGCAATATTAGCGAGCACAGGGGTTGCTGTTTCTACTCTCAGTGCAACAGCAATAAAAAATAGTCCGAGCACCACTTCGATAACACGCGGCGCATGCACGTAGAACCACTCAAAACGGCGCAAGAATTGATTTCTGTTCTCCCTGCCAACAGGAGCTAGCTCGGGATGCAAGCGCCAGTGTTTACGCCTACCCAGCCAGATCAGGCCCAGTACACCGCCACAAAACAAAAGATAACTGCCCAACAAAATGCTGTCGTTTTCGTAACGAAAAAACCAGGCAACACTCAATAAAGCCGCCTGCAATAAATAAATAACAGCCACAGCCTCGTAGTGTAGAAGCCCCAACTTCAGTAATTGGTGGTGAGTATGGTTTTTGTCAGCCTGAAAAGGTGGGCGATGGTGATAAACGCGTAGAGCGATAACCAACAAAGTATCCATCACAGGCAGCCCGATCAGCAGCAAAGGCAGCAGGGGGCTCACTGCAATGGCATCATACTGTGTCACTTTTATGGCCACTGCAGCGGTAACAAAGCCCAGGAACTGGCTACCTGAATCACCCATAAAGGCACGGGCTGGATGGGTGTTAAACCGCAAAAACCCTAGCAGCCCACCGATAACACCCACTGAAATCAGTGCAACATCATGTTGACCAGATTGCACAGCAAAGAAAGCTATCAAAGCCAGGCTCAACACCATGATACCAGCGGCCAAACCGTCGAGGCCATCAGCAAGATTCACTGCGTTGATCACACCCAACATAAAGCAAAATGTCAGCGGCAAAGCTAACCATTGCGCCGCTGGAGTAACACCCAGGAGTGGAACACTCTCAAAGAAAATACCACTAAAGAGAAGTGGCAAAATCGCCAAAATCTGACCAAGGAATTTCAGCTTATAGTTAAGATCAAAACAATCGTCTAAAAAACCAAAAATAGCGAGGATTATACTGCCAACACACAAGCCCCAAAGCTCTCTCCATGCTCCTTCCAGCGGGGTCATCCAGTAGCTAACAGCGATGAAAACGCTGAAGATAATGCAAATGCCACCTACCCGACGTATCGGCTGAGTATGAACCTTGCGCCCAGCCCCTGGCACATCTTCCAGGCGCCACATCAGGCGCCAGTTGCCAGAATATTTAATGCTAATGGGGATCAAGGCGGTCGTCAGTAACAGCGCAGTAAAAAATGTTAGTATCAGGTCCATGGCATATTTTTTACTGCTTTCACAATTCCATTGTGAATGTACTGATAGCAACGAGTAAACAAGAAAGCTGCTTCACATAATTTAGCATGTTGGAGATAAATTAATCGGGGATGTACTGGCCAAGCAGTGGGTAAAAATCGGCAACAAACCGCTGCAACTGAGCTTCCGCCACAGGCAGTCCATCAACACCCATCACCGGCACGGTAACTCGCACCAAAGCCCCATCGGTCCGATTTCGCACTAAAGCGTCCCAAAAGATGTACCACTTAGCGAGGTATTCATTAGTAATAACGCGGCCGCGCTGCTGAAACCAATAGTAAACTAATAGCCTGTTATCACCCTTCTGAATAATCACCCTGTTCACTCTGAGCACAGCACCCCGACCAGCCCCTGCCAGATTACGTTGCTCTACACTCTGGATTTCCCAACCACCGCCGGGAATACAGGAACGCGGCGAGTGCACCGAAGCACCTTTGCGTTGCGACGCATAAAAAGCTACGTATAGATTAACCGGTAAGCCGCCGGGAACTTCACGATAATCGGCAATAAAATGGTCAGTGAGATTAAGAACCTGTAACACCTCACCTGCGATACTCCCCTGCCGCCCTGCCCAGTCCTTATAAACCAGTGGAAAAGAGACAAACTCGTTTCGCGGCAGAGGGGTTTCTATGCGCTCTTTCAGCGCCATCGCCACGGGGATAAATGCCAGCAACAAGACTGCGCACAGCCCCAGCGGCAAGCTCCCCTGCATTAATTTCTTGAAAGATTGCCGCAGCAAAACCGATCCTGGCCAGGATAAATCCAAAGCACCTACTAACCCGATCTGCCCATCCTGATTATTTGCCCCCCCCTTAAAAAGAACCGTAAACAATTTGATTTCGATCAACAGCACCGCAACGCAGAGCAAAAAAATAAGCCAGCCCTCAAACCAGTGCAGAAAACCTGAAGCCATACCAATACCGTAGTACTCGACCAGCACGCCGATTACGCCAATTCGCAGGCTATTCATCAAAATCGTAATTGGCGCGGTTGATAAAAACACAATGCAGCGCTGCCAGACCGGTGCACGAAACAGATACGCCAGCAGAAAACCAAAACTCATCAGCGGAAACAGATAATTCAGCCCACTGCAAGCCTCAACTACCTGCAGTTTATAAACCCCAAGATCAATCACGTTGCCCTCAAGGAACACACTGATATCACACCAGCGGATCACCGCAACACCCAAACTGGACGACACCAACTGCAACTGCTGAGATAAATTGGCATAGATAAAATTAGGTAACGGGATCATAAACAGCAAATACACCAGCGCCGCCCACACACACTTGCTGCGCGGCCAGCCAAGCAAAGCGATCACCAGACCATAAAACGCCAGCAAAAATGCATACTGCAAAATAGTGTAGATAGAGCTCAGCTCGCCTAACACCCAGCCTGCTAGTCCCAGAGCCACTAACACACTACCCAACCAACGGCCAGACACTGGCAACGCACCTAATTGAGGGACGCGCTGTAAAAATAAAAATGCCGCCACCAGAGGGATCATGGGGCCGTGGCTGTATTGTTCAGCCTGCCAGGATGACCACGTGGTCAGCGCACCGTCCCAGAACAGGTAAAGTAGTGCGCCCATCATGACAAAAACCACAATGCCGACCACCCAGGGCGAGTTCCACCATGTGGGATGTTGCATGACTTGGGAAGGGTTATTCATGGACTATTCAATGCTTAATATAACTGTCACAGCGCTAAATATAACCGACGGGGTTCCCGACTTGCCAACGCCAACTATCAATCATCATTTGCTCCAGGCTACGCGTCGCTGTCCAGCTTAGCTCACTACTTGCTTTCGACGGATCTGCCCAGCAAATGGCAATATCACCAGGCCGCCGCCCAGCTATCTGGTATGGCACGGCCCTGGCAGAAGCCGCCTCAAAAGCACTGATCACCTGGAGTACAGAATAGCCATTACCCGTGCCCAGATTCCACACTGAACACTCTGCCCCGCTTCCCTCCAGCAAATTCCCACGTACATGAACATGGCCTTCGGCCAGATCCATCACATAAATGTAGTCCCGCACGCCGGTGCGATCAGGGGTGGCTGCCAATATAGCGGCAACGCCTGTGACGAGTACTTTATGCCCTTTGTTATTTTTCACCGCTGCTCCTGGCTTGTCTCACACAGCGCCGCCAATTTTTTTTCATATTGTTGCGCCAGAATGTGACGATCAAAATGGGTAGCAACATATTGACTTCCCTGCTCACCATACTTCTGACATAAGGCGGGAGAATCCGCCAGCTTGATAATTGCCGCTGCTAGTTCAGTAGCACTCTCAGGCTTGATAGCAATCCCCGCTCTTGCGTCATTTATGATTTCTTTACTCTCGCCATCAACGCCGATAATGATCGGCTTTTTCATAGCCATACTTTCAAATATTTTAGAAGGTATGACAGTTAGAAACAAATCCAACTTGCGCAACAGAACCAAACTCACGGTAGAAACTGACCACAGCCGCGGCATATCTTCTTTAGGAAGTTGCCCAAGCATAGTAATATTTTCAAGTCCTCTTTTTGTAATCTCGCTTGCGAGTCGCTTACGCTCAGCGCCTTCACCGGCCATCAAAAACACGATATCTTCTCGCTGACGTAATAATTCTGCGGCTTCGATTATAATATCCAGACCGTGCGCCATGCCATGAGTGCCCACATAAGACGCCACAAACTTGCCTTTCACACCTATCAGCTCAGCATAAATTTCGTCCTGCGCGCGGTCTGTAAAAAATGTCAGGTCAGCACCATTGCGAATTACCTCGATAGTATCTTCATGTCCACCACGCGCCACAATATGCTTTTTAAAGGCATTAGTAACCGGCACAATAAAATCAGCTTTGCGATAAACAAA